>WRMB01000004.1 GCA_009777345.1 Micrococcales bacterium
GGGGGGGGGCGGGGGCGGGCGGCGTCGCGTGTGTGGGAGTTTGGGGGCGGATTGTGAAGTTTTACCCCCCAAACCCGGCGACAGAAGTCTCGAATCGACGGTCGGGGTTGTGGCGCATCGCCAGGTGGCTCAGGTGCTGGTCCACATGGTGCGGGTCTCAGGTTGACGGGCTCTCCCACGGGTTGATGGTGAGGACGTGAGAGTGCGCGAAGGGTGAGACGTCTCGTGTGGCGACGGCGCAGCCAGCGACTGATGCGATGGCCGCGATGTAGGCGTCGGGGATCGGGAACGCTTTGGCCTCGCGCCGAGCGCGTGTCGCCATGGTGGCATACTCCGCGGCGGCGTCGCGGTCGAACGGGAGCACGCGCTCGTCGAACAGGGTCAACAACTCGTCGAGAGCCTGCTGAAGCGTTCTCTTCCGTTTTCCCTCAGGCAGCGACCCGACGCCGAACAGCAGCTCAGCGAGCGTGACCGACGACAAGAACAGGGTTCCTGCGGGCTGCTGGTTGAGCCAGGCCGTCACTTGCGGGTCCGGGTTCGGTTTCATCGCCTCCGAGACGACGTTGGTGTCGAGGATGATCATTCGAAGCTGACCGGCTGGTGCTCGACCCGCTGCCGCAGCCCGACGACACCGTCCGCCTCGTCGTCCGTCAGCCCGATCCGACGACCGATCTCAGCCAGCGCGTCGCCCAGCGGCACCTCCGCGCGAGGCCGGACAGCGTCGGCCAAGATCGTCCGCACCTCTGCCTCGGTCGACCTGCCGTTCTCGGCTGCCCGGATCCTCAGTGCCCGGTGCACCTCGGCGGGGATGTTCCGCACCGTCATCACAGCCACACTGCCCACCTCCATGCCACATCGACTTCATCGACAGCACTTCGCCATCAACGATACCACCTAGGGTCTCGGCCACGGTAGATCCTCTGGTGCTGTTCAGGGGTGGACGCTGGGTGGGGCGGTCCGAGCCTGGTCCCAGATTGTGCGGTCGTCCGCCTGTAGGAGGTCGATATAGGCGACATGGTCGGCCTCGTGGCCACACCGTTCGAGCAGACGAGCAAGAACGGAGAGACTAGAACAAGCCAAGCTGGTCTATGAGTAACTGGGCGGCGTCGATGATGGCTCCGGCGTCGTCGATGGCGGTCGTGGCTTCGATCGTGGTGGCGTCGTCGCCTGGGCGTTGTGGGTATTCCAGCTCGTTGCGGCGACGGCGCAGGTGGCCGAACTGACGGAAACCTGGGCCGAACTGGGCCCGGACGGCCTGTTCGACCGCGTAGTGCCCGCCTTTGGTCGTCGGGCGCAGGCCCTGGTGGGCGAGCAGGGCCGTGGCGGCTTGGCGGGCGGCGTCGTAGGCGAGGACGAACGCTGAGTCCGGGTCGCGCGCCACGACGGTGCGTGCTGTGTCCAGCGTCCTGTGCGCCTTGGCCAGCAGACGCCGCCCGTCGGCAGCCTCACCGGTGAGGCGTTGTAAGTTGTCGACGGTGAGCAGGGCTTCGATCTCGGCTTCGCCTCGGCTCCAGCGGGTCATGCGGCCTTGCCCTGCTGCGTGCGGTCGAGGGCGATGGTGAACGGTGACGCCTGGATCTGGACGACGAGAGGGTCGTCAGGGTGGTCCCACTGCTGTGGTGTGCGCAGTACCGGGTTGACCGCGACGCCTAGGCGGGTCTGGACGCGGTCGGCAGCGTCGTAGCAGGTGGCGCGGTCGGCGCTGCCGACGACCAGGACGTCTACGTCGTGGGGTGGGGGACCGGCCTGTCCGGCGTACCGGGCGGCCCAGGAGCCGAAGATGACCACGCGCTGCACGTCTGGCAGGTCGAACTCCTCGGCGACGACGACCTTCGGGCCGAAGGTGATCTCCAGCAGCCGGGCGAGAGCGTCGGCGGCGGGGTGGTCGGGGGCGGCGCGGACCAGCCGGTTGCGGCCCTGGGTGCGGCTGGTGACCAGGCCCGCCGCGTCGAGGCGGACGATCTCGCGGTGCAGCGTGGACAGCGGCACGTCCAGGTGAGCAGCCAGTTCGGTGACGCTGTGCTCGGTGCCGGGATGCAGCAGCAGCCAGGTCAGCAGCTCCGCCTGGTGCTGCGACCGGAACACCGGCAGCAGCGCCGGTCCATCACTACGCATCACTGGATGATATCTCCCGTTTAAGGGGAAGGCCAACTCGGCCTGCGACAGTCCGGCTCAGGGTGTCGTCGTCTCTTGTCGACCGTCACGGTGACCGAGGTGTCCGACGGTTCATCACGCGACGTACGGGTGCGGCGTGCAGCCAGAGCGCTCGACTCTCTGATCCCGCCGACCGAGGACATCGCCTTCCACGCCAGTCGGCTCCGTGCCGCGGCGGCAGGCTCCCGACGCAAACCGCGAGAGGCGCCATGTCACGCTCACCAGGCTCGTAACCTGGCCATCAACCCGTCTTCGGGCACGCCGATAGACGGGTCGGTCTCCCTCTCGGCGTTGCGTCGATCGATGACTGCCAGCCGTTCGCCGGTCAGCGTCACATCATCGAGATCGTCGGTCCGTTCGAGATACCCGAGCGTGCGGTCGAGGACGACGGTGAACGGTGACGCCTGGATCTGGACGAGGAGCTGGTCATCGTCGGGGTGGTCCCACTGCTGTGGTGTGCGCAGCACCGGGTTGATCGTGACGCCCAGGCGGGTCTGGGCGCGGTCGGCGGCGGCGTAGCAGGTGGCGCGGTCGACGCTGCCGACGACCAGGACGTCTACTTCTTGGGGTGGAGGGCCGACCTGTCCGGTGTACCGGGCGGCCCAGGAACCGAAGATGACCACGCGCTGCACGTCGGGCAGGTCGAGCTCCTCGGCGACGACGATCTTCGGGCCGAAGGTGATCTTCAGCAGCCGGGTGAGAGCGTTGGCCGCCGGGTGGTCGGTGGCGGCGCGGACCATCCGGCTGTGGTGCCGGAAGCGACTGGTGACCAGGTCCGCCGCGTGGAGGCGGGCGACCTCGCGCTGCAGCGTGGACAACGGCACGCCCAGGCAGTCGGCCAGGTCGGTGATGTTGCGCTCGGTGCCGGGGTGCAGCAGCAGCCAGGTCAACACCTCTGCCTGGTGCCGTGACCGGAACACCGGCAGAAACACCGGTCGATCGCTACGCATCGCTAGATGGTATCTCCCGCGTCGGGGTCGGGTACGAGGCGGGCCAGCTCGCGGTCGACGCGGTGCGCAGCCTCGTGCCGTACCTCGCTCAGCGCCGGTCTCCCGTACGACGGCCCGGACGGTCACGTCACCACCAGAAGACTGCACGCCGGGCCCGGTGGACCTACTCGTCGGCAGCCCGACGGCTACACAGATCACGCTCGGAGCCTCCCGCGGCCTCTCCCCGGAACCGGGACTTGCCGTTTAGGGACAGGCAGAAGAGCGTCGCCCGCTCGGCCGGTGCTCGGACCCAGACCAGTCGCTGCCGCTGCGCCGGTACAGTCGAGAGAGGTGAGCATGTCCGCACGAGGCCACAGCGGTTCAGGCACCCGGCGCGGGCGCGAGACGGTACGGCGCCGCCACGACGACGGCACCAGCCTCGCCGAGATCATGGTGGCCCTGCTGATCTTCGCGCTGATGTCCGTCGGGACGGTCTACGCGACCGGATCGATGCTCCACATCACCCGCGACGCCCGCAACCGGCAGGTGGCGGCCAATCTCGCGGCCCAGGAGATCGACAAGGTCCGCGCCGCCAAGGACGTGCTGTCGGTGGTCGACAACAGCTTCAGCTCGGAACACAACGGCACGACGTTCTACCTGAGCCGCACCTCCTCCTGGGTGCCCACCTCCGGCGGGGTCGCCGACGGCGCCTGCGGCGCGTCCACCGGCGGGGAGAACCTGCGCTACAAAGAGGTCACCGTGACGGTGACCTGGGACAAGATGCGCTCGGCGACAGCACCGGTGACGTCGAACACGCTCCTCAACCCACACGACCCGGTGGTCGACGAGTCCAAGAGCACCATCCTGGTCACCGTCGTCGGGGCCGACGGGACCGGCCGCCAGGGCGTGACCGTGACCGCGACCGGACCTTCGACCGTGCGGGCCACGACTGACAACCAGGGCTGCGCCTACCTGCTGAAGGTCGCACCAGGCAGCTACACCGTCACGGCGTCGAAGACCGCGTACCTCGACCAGGACCAGCAGGCGAGCCCGGCGTCGACGACCAGCGTCCACGCCGGGGCGACGGCCTCGGTGCGGTTCCAGTACGACCTCGGAGCCACTCTCGCGCTGCGCTTCGCGCCGGACTACGACGCTGCCGCTCCGGTGCGGACCGTCGCCAGCCTGCCGGTGACCCTGGCCAACTCCTACGCCAGCACCGTGATGACCCCGCCGTCGGCGTCGACGGCCATGACCCAGTCGTTCACGATGCACCCGTTCCCCGCGGGGTACTCGGTCCACGCCGGGGCCTGCACCGCCGCCGACCCCACGGCCTGGGGAGCCGATCCGCCCGCACCGGTCGGGACCGTCGGCGGCAGCACCGTGGAAGTACCCGTGCCCATGGGCGTGGTACTGGTCACGCCGCCCCCGGGAGGGACCCGCGAGCTGGTCGCCTTCCCCGTCCGGTCGGCGGTACCGGGCGACCCGGGGTGCGACAACCTGCCGTCAAACGTCTCGTACTCCTTCGGCACCGCCCCGACCTACCTGCTCCCGGGCGGTACCACCACGGCGGTCGCCCTGCCCTACGGGTCGTGGCAGCTGAGATGGGGCGGTGCCGTGGTGCCCGCGACCCAGATGACCTCGGTGGGGGTCCCGGCCCAGACCACCGTCAACCCCGCGAACAACATCGTCACCTTCGACCCGAGGCGCCCATGATGCACACCGGCCGACGCTCCGACCGTCCAGCAGACCGATGCCGCCTGGAAGGAGGCCCCGAGATGACGCGACTGCTCCGTCAACGCCTGGTCGGTGACGACCGCGGGATGGCCCTGGTGACGGTCATCGCCGTGGCCGCTGTCATGGCCACGCTGGTGATCGCCGGGACGGCGATGGCGCTGAACTCCCAGAAGCAAGGCAAGCGGACCGCCGACTGGGACGCGGCCCTCGCCGCCGCCTACGCCGGGGTGGAGGAGTACCGCTCGCAGGTGACCAACGACTCCACCTACTGGCGCTACGGCAACCCCGCCGCCCCGTACACCGTCGCCAGCGGCAGCGCCGCGACGGTGAGGCTACCACCGACCCCGAACCCGGCCTTCGACCTGGGGACCGAGGGGGCCTGGGCCACCGTGCCCGGCAGCGACGGTGCCGCCCGGTTCCGCTACGAGGTCAACACCTCGACCTACCAGACCAACGGGCTGATCCGGCTGCGGTCCACCGGTGCGGTGGGTAACCACACCCGCTCGGTGGTCGCCTCGATCACCCAGGAGGGCTTCATCAAGTTCCTGTACTGGACCGACTTCGAGGTGTCGTCGGTGACCGTGGAAAATGCCACCTGCAAGAACAACAACTGGGACCCGGTGCTCAACCGTCTGAAGTACAGCTGGGAGGGGCGCGACGGCGGCCAGTGCACCGCCATCCAGTTCGCTGATACCGATGTCATCGACGGGCCGCTGTACACCAACGACCACCCGGTGATCTGCGGGGCCCAGTTCAACGACGTCGTGTACACCATGACGAACAAGACCCCCAAGTACACCAAGCCTCAAGGTTGCGGAAATCCCAAGTTTGCCGTCGCGGGCAGCCCGAGCACCCCGGAGGCCAAGATCGACCTGCCGCCGACCAATTCGGAGATGAAGCGGGAGACCCGCAACGACCTGCCCCTGGAGGTGCCGAACCCAGGGTGCCTGTACACGGGGCCGACCTCGATCACCTTCACCAGCGACGGCTATATGCGGGTCCGCTCGCCGTGGACCAGGTTCACCCAGGTCGCCGGTTCCGGCGCCACGTCGGGGACCAACAACGCCTCCCACTGCGGGCTGCCGGGCACGGCGACCGGGCAGCTCGGCAGCGCCGACGGGGCCAGGGTGCCGGTGGTCGAGGGGAACCTCGTCTTCGTGCAGAACGTGCCGTCGGTGACCACGGACGTCAACTACACGGCGCAGACCGCGGCCGAGAAGACGGCGCGGTGCGGCGCGGCGAACGGCTCCAGGAACGGTCTGGGCTACCCGGCCACCAACGAGATGGCCGCGGTCGGGACCTACGGCTGCACGGTCGGCGACGTGTTCGTCTCCGGGGTGCTGCGGGGGCACACGACCATCGCCGCGGAGAACACTATCTGGGTGGTGGGCGACACCACCTACGCCACCGACGACGACGTCCTGGGCCTGGTCGGCCAGACCTCGGTCACGGTATGGCACCCCATCAGGTCCAACTACACGAACCTGCTGCCCAGCACGGACCGCACGATCAAGGCCGCGATCCTGTCGGTCTCCGGGACCTTCGAGGTACAGCACTGGGGCGACGGGACCCCGATGGGCATCCTCCACGTATATGGGTCGATCGCGCAGAAGTATCGCGGCCCGGTCGGTTCCGGGTATGCCAACGGGGTGCGGGCCAGCGGCTACGCCAAGAGCTACCGCTACGACTCGCGGTTCCAGACGATCTCGCCGCCCAAGTTCCTGAAGACGACGATCACGAGCTTCCGGGCAAACCAGTTCGCCGAGGTGTCTGCGGCCTTCGCTCCCGACGGCAGCGCGCGGTCGTAGTCGGCGGACCGGCCCCTGGAGCAGCCCGGCCGTCGGCAAGCGGTCCGACTGCACCCCCACCCAGGGTAGAGGGCGCGGCCGGGGCGGCTCCTCCTGCGGGACGAGACAGGACGAGACCCAGAACGGACGACGCGGCGTCGGACGGTCACCTAGCGTCGTCGCCATGAACAGCCGCCTCGCACCTGCCCACCGTCTCGTCGTCCCGGGGACGCTGCTCCTGGCCGTCTCGTTCGCGCTCGTCGGCTGCACCCAGAGCGCCGACGCCGCCGCCAAGACCGGGCCGATCTCGGCCCGGTTCGACGCCCTCTACAGCGGCAGCGACGACCAGTGGCGTGACGACAACGACAAGGTGCAGGAGATCATCGCCGCCTGCATGAAAGAGAAGGGTTTCGAGTACATCCCGGAACCAGCCGACCTGTACCAGAGCACGGAGACGATCAGCGCGGAGGACTGGGACCCCGTGGCCCACGCCAAGGAGTACGGCTACTTCATCACCTACGGCATGGTGGGCTACGGCACGGACGAATCGGAGGACCTCCCCGAGCCCTTCATCGACGACTCCAGCGTCTGGGTCGACGAGAACGACCCCAACGGCCCCTACTACCTCAGCCTGTCCGAGAGCGAGCGGACGGCCTATGACGAGGCGCTGTACGGCTCGCTGTCCGACGAGGAGTGGGAAGCAGCGTGGGAAGGCGACGGCGAGGGGCCCGACTGGACGACGCAGGGCTGCTCGGGCGAGGCTTGGCACGAGCGTGAGCTGGCGTGGGAGGCCGAGAGGGAGGCCGAGGAGTCCATCGACTCCACGGTGATGGACGACTACGACACCTACACCGATGACAAGGTCGCCAACGACCGTCGGGTGGTCAAGGCCAAGAAGACCTGGTCGTCGTGCATGACGGACGCGGGGTACGACTTCGCCGAACAGGAGGAGGCTGAGACGTCGATCCGGCTGCGGTTCGACAGCATCCTGGGCATCGACTCGAGCAAAGGCTACTCGCTGGACCTGGACGAGATCTCCAGCTCCGCTCTCGCTGATCTGCGTGCCCTGCAAGAGGACGAGATCGCCACCGCCACCGCCGACGCCCAGTGCTTCGTGAAGTCCGGGCTGAGAACTGCCTACGACGACGCCCAGCTCGACGCCGAGACCGAGTTCTACAACTCCCACAAGGCGGCAGTGGACGCCTATTTCGAGGCGCTGGCGGCCGCGCAGAAGAAGAGCTGAGCCCGCCTCACGAACCGGGACGGACCAGGCCGGTCTCGTAGGCCGTCACCACGGCCTGGACCCGGTCGCGGACGCCGAGCTTGTCCAGGACGTGACCGACGTGGGTCTTGACCGTGGCCTCGGCCAGGAACAGGCGCCCGGCGATCTCCGCGTTGGACAGGCCCTCGGCGACCGCGACCAGCACCTCCCGCTCCCGGACGGTCAGGCCGACCAGGCGCGGGTCCTCGGCGTCCCCGCCTGGTACGGGCAGCCGGTCGGCGAAGATCTCCAGCATCCGCCGGGTCACCCGAGGGGCGACGACCGCGTCCCCGCGGGCCACGGTGCGGATCGCCTCGGCCAGCTCGGCGGGCCGGGCGTCCTTGAGCAGGAACCCGCTGGCCCCGGCCCGCAGCGCGCCGAAAGCGTACTCGTCCAGGTCGAACGTCGTCAGGATCAGCACCTTGGTGTCCGGCTGACGGGCCAAGACGCAGGCGGTGGCCTCGATCCCGTTCATCCGCGGCATGCGCACGTCCATCAGCACGACGTCCGGCTGCAGGGCCACGACCTGCGTCAGCGCGGCGTGGCCGTCACCGGCCTCGCCGACGACCTCGAGGTCGTCCTCCGCGTCGAGCACCAGCCGGAAGCCCATCCGGATCAGCGGCTGGTCGTCCACCAGCAGCACCCGGACCGGGGTCGGGCTCTCGACGGCGCTCACGACGGCAGCACCCAGGTGCTGACGGACGGGTCCGGTGGCGGCACGGCCAGCGTCGCGCGCACCTGCCAGCCGCCAGCCACCGGGCCGGCCTCCACCTCGCCGGCGTACATCGCCACCCGTTCTCGCATCCCGACCAGTCCCTTCCCGCCGCCCTTGCCCAGTCCGGCGACCGGTCCCCCGTCGTCACGCACCACGACCTCGACAGTACCGCCCCCGACACCGTCCGCGACCCGCACCTCGACATCGGCGGCGGTCGCCCCGCGGGCGTGCCGCAGCACGTTGGTCAGCGCCTCCTGCACCACCCGGAACACCACCAGGCGCAGTCCCGGGTGGTCCGGCAGCGGTTCGGCGCGCAGCCGCACCGTCAGCCCGGCCTGGCCGAACACCTCGACCAGCCCGGCCACGTCGTCGGCGGCGGTCGGCTGCGGTGCCATCAGGCTCTCCCCGTCGCGCAGCACCCCCAGCATCCGGCGCATATCGGTCAGCGCGGTCCGCCCGGTCTCGGCCAGCCGGTCCAGCGCCTCGGCGGCGGCCTGCGGGGACTTCGGCGCGGCGGCCCGCGCGCCGTCGGCCAGGGCGATCATCACCGACAACGAGTGCGCGACGATATCGTGCATCTCCCGGGCGATCCGGGACCTTTCCTGCATCGACGCCAGCCGGGCGTTCTGCTCGCCCGCGGCGACCAGCTCGGTGGCACGACGGACCAGCTCGACGACCTGCTGGTGCCGACCGTACGCCTGGACCCCCAGGGCCAGGCCCAGCAGTCCGAGCACCATCAGCAGCACCACCGACCCGGCCCCCACCACCCACGACGGGTCCGAGGTCCAGCCGGACGAGCGGGCGGCCACGGCGACCGCCACGGCGCCGCTCGCCACCAGGCTCGCCCCCAGCCCCGCCCAGGCCGCCGCCGGGCTGCGGTACCGGGCGACGGCGTAGACCGCGACCGGGAACCCCAGCGCACCCACCAGGGGACGCGGCGCAGGCACGGCCAGCACCGCCGCCATCACCGCGGCCACCCCGGCCAGCACCGCCAGCGGGAACTGCCGCCGGAACCAGACCACCGCCGCGACGAGCCCCGCGGCGACCGGCTCCCACAGGCGAGGGCTGGCCAGCGACTCGCCTGGGGACACCCCGACCTGGCTGAACGCCACGACGAGCACCACCGCCGCGTCCGTCACCCGGGGGTGGGCCGCACAGTACCGCCGCACCCGCCCGCGCGGCTGCACCTCCAGCTCGGTCAGGGGGCGCGGCGCAGGCGCTCCGTACGTCGTCATCCGCCTCTCCGCTCGTCGGTCTGTCCCGCGACGGTACCGCTGGAGCCCCCGTCACCGGACCCGCCACACGGCTGGTCCGTCACCACCAGATCTCCACCCCAAGGATGACCCGGCTGGGTCGAGCCTGCTCAGCGCTCCGCGCGCAGGACCTCGGTCAGCCGCACCCGGGTGCCCATGCGCAGGACCGACCGCTGGTACACCCGCGCCCCGACCGCCACGACCACCGCCGCGGTGAGGACGAGGAGCGCCAGGCTGACCAGCGGCTCCCACACCGCGGCATCGCCGAAGAACAGCCGGACCGGCATGCCCACCGGCGCGGAGAACGGCACGTACGACAGCACGGTCAGCACCGTGGGACGGCCGTTGAAGAACAGCACCGCGAAGTACGGCAGCATGATCAGCCACACCATCGGCTGGACCACCGCAGACAGGTCCTCCTGACGGGAGACCAGCGCGGCGGCGGCGGCGAACATCGAAGCCAGCAGCACGAACCCGATGATGAAGAAGACCACGAACCAGACGACCGGCGCGCCCAGCTGGTCGAGCAGGTCACCCCGGTCGGTGGCGGTCAGACCGACCACCGACACCACGGCCAGAGCCGTGGTCTGCCCCAGGGCGAGCAGCGAGATACCGGCGATCTTCCCGGTGAACAAGGCGCGGGCGGGCACCGCGGACAGCAGGATCTCCACCACCCGGGTCTGCTTCTCCGTCACCGTGTTCTGGGCGATGGTCATGCCGTACGTCGCCGCGGCCATCATGAACACCAGCCCGAAGGCCAGGGCGACGAACATCCGCATCCCCTCGTCGGCCCGCGGCGGGTCCAGGGTGCCGACCGGGGGCACCGTGGCGAGCAGCTGGGCGACCGTCGTCGGCGCGGAGTCCAGGCCGAGGACGAGCAGGCCGCCGTCGTCGCCGAGCACCACGGCGGCACCCACGGACCTGTCGCGCAGCCGCTGCTCGGCCGCCGCCCGGTCGGGTACCTCGACCATGTCCAGACGGGCGGCCTCGACCTGCTCGACCACCTGCGGTACCGCGGCCACCTTCGGCGGCTTGCCCAGGACGTCGCCGAAGAACGACGACCCGACGATCGCGCCCAGCACCAGCGCCAGCAGCACCCCGGTGGAGATCCAGAACGACCGGGAGCGCACCTGGGCCAGGATCTCGCGCTTGGCGACCAGGACGGCGAGCCGGTTGGTGGACGGCGAGGCGGGAGCGGACGCCGCGGACGGCACGGCGGTCATGCGGGCACCTCCTGGGAGTCGGCCTGGGAGTCAGCCATCAGCTCGCGGAAGATCTCCGCCAGGGACGGGGTGAGGTAGGCGAAGCGGTGCACCGGACCCCGGGCCAGCGCGGCGCGCAGCACCCGCTGGGCGGTGGCCTCGTCGGCGGCGAACACGGCCTGGTCGGCAGCCAGCTCGACCACCTCGACACCGGGCTCGTCACGCAGCCACCCGGCGTCGGAGGCGACCAGCTCGTAGCGCGACGTGCCGAAGCGGGCGCGCAGGTCGTCCCGGGCCCCGGCGGCCTGGACCTTGCCCCCGGCGATGATCACCAGGTCGTCGCACAGCCGCTCGACCAGGTCGAGCTGGTGGGAGCTGAACAGCACCGGCACGCCGCGCCGGGCGTGCTCGGCCAGCACCGAGACGACCACGTCCACCGCGATCGGGTCCAGCCCGGAGAACGGTTCGTCGAGCACCAGCACCGACGGGTCGTGCACCAGGGCGGCGGCGATCTGGGCCCGCTGCTGGTTGCCCAGGGACAGCGAGTCCACCGGGTCGGCGGCGCGGGGAGCCAGGCTCAGGCGGTCCAGCAGGTCGCGGGCGCGCCGCTCGCCGGTGGCGGCGTCGAACCCGTGCAGGGTCGCCAGGTAGGCCAGCTGGTCGACGACCTTCATCTTCGGGTACAGGCCGCGCTCCTCGGGCATGTAGCCGAAGCGGCGGCGGGTGGCGGCGTCCAGCCGGTGGCCGTCGAGCAGCACCTGCCCGGCGTCGGCGCGCAGCACCCCCATGAGGATGCGCATCGCCGTGGTCTTCCCGGCACCGTTGCCGCCGACGAACCCGGTCAGCCGCCCGGGACGGACGGCGAACCCGATATCGTCCAGGGCCAGCAGGTCCCCGTACCGCTTGGTGATGCCCTGCAGCTCGATCATGGTGCCACGCTAGGCCACCAGGAACCCCGGACGCCTCCGACCCACGGCCAGTCCTCATCTCCGCCTGGAGAAGGAGACATCGGGGCATTATTATCGGTCTACCGTTGGGGAGGTCTGTCAGGCGTCCACGTGGGGCCTAGCCAGCGCTCCGGCGACATCACGCCCTGTGTGCGCCAGGATCGCGAAAGGCGAACGCGCAGAGACCTGGTACGTAGCGGCGACCGAGCCGAGCGCCTGTTCGTTGTCCGGGAGCAGCCCTTGAAGGAAAGGCAGCACGGCACGCTGCCGGTGGTGCAGGGTCGTGCGTGGCATCGACAACGACAACGGCGTGGCTCCGGGCGACGAGCGGTACGTCTCGTCGTAGTCGAACGACAGGTTCCCGGCCCCGGTCATGGTGACCTGCCCGGCACGGACCCCGTCCAGGTAGACGTCCAGACGCCTGTCGGCCACGGCTCAGTTCCCCAGGTCGTAGACGTCGAGACCAAGGCCGAGCTCGGCCAGCACGTCCATCACACGCGGCATCTCCGCGCTCGTCCGACCAGCCTCCACCTTGACGAGCCACTCGCGCGACACCCGGGCACGCTGGGCCAGCTCAACCTGGGTGAGACCAGCACTTTCGCGCGTCGCACGCATCAACGCCCCCAGCTCGGCCATGGTCCGCACCCGCACGGCCGCTCCCTCCTGTGTCTCGTAATGCACATCTATGGATGTGGACTACGAGACACATTAGCAAATGTGTCTCGTAGTGCACACCCGAACGGTACCTCACCGAACTGGGGGTCGCGCACGCCGCCTCAACCTGAGACAGGGGCCATGAGTAACTTACGGTTGACAGGTACTCTGGTACTCGTCTACCTTGGTCCCCTGTCGACTCAGGAGGGATCGTCATGCCCATCACCGCACCAATCAAGGTCGACGCAGCGACTGACGAGCTTGTCTCGCACGCCGCTCACTTCCTCTCGCGTTCGAAGAAGGACATCGTCGATGCCGCCGTACGTGAGTACATCGATGCTCACCGCGCCGAGATCAACGCTGGGATCAGGGCTGCGCTCAGCCAGCTCAACGGCACCGACACCGCAGCCGTCTCGCTGATGACCGGTCTGAGCAGCGAAGAGCTCGACGACCTCGGAGGCGTCCCGACGTAGTCGTGTCGTACGTCCCACCTAGCATCGGGCCGTGCCTCCACACTCCGGCGTTCGACCCACCAGACGTTGCCTGGCCGATCTCGCGATCCCGGTCCCTGACCTGGGCGCGCCGCTCGAGGAGATCGATGACGCAACCGTCAGCGCCGCGCAGGCCGTCCCCGAGCAGCGGGATGCGGGCGCTGTAGAGCGCATCGTGTCCCTGAGCGACCGGGTCTGGTTCAAGGTCAAGACTTCCGACCGGCGCGCTGTCGTCACTGAACTGCGTGGCGGCGAACGTCCCACCAGCGCGCCTCCCCACGCAGGAACCTGGTGGATGGGCGCAGCTGGACACCGTCAGAAGGACTCACCACAGCGAGACTTCTACGCCAGCCTCCAGCGAGAATGCACCACAGGTCGGACTGTCTCGACGGTGCATCTGCTTCCCTACGCCTGGGACTGGAAGCGTCTTGTCGCCGAGGTCGCCGTAGCGTGGCGCCGCGAGATGAGAAGGCTCATCCTCCGGCTCGTCAGAACGACTCTCACGTCCGGCAGCATCGCTGTCGCCGAGTTCAGGACGCACCGCATCAAAGCCCTGGTCCGCAGTGACGACGGCCATGAGGCGTACCTGGCGATCATCGCCGAAGGTGTCCCCGATCCCGAGATCTACGCCCTGCTCCTCGACTGCGTCCCTGGCATCTCCCCAGACGACTGGCAGCCGGAACCCTCGTTTGTCGCCGGAATCGAGCCGACACCAGGCGAGATCATCTGGTCCACACTGCTGCCGCCCCATACAGCCGAAACGATCCTCGCGCTCGACGCAGACCAGTAGCCCACCGGTGATACGCCGTTCGTCACCTTCGTGGCAAGGATGACCCGTCCTATCGTGTGAACGTCCTCACCCCGGACGCTCCGGGGGTCGATCGTCCTCACATGACCGCACCTGGCTGGTATCCCGACGCGCGTGATCCCCGGGTTCTGCGATGGTTCGACGGGTTCCAGTGGACCCAGGCCGTCCAGCCCGCTGATGGGCCCGCGCCCACGTTCTCTGACGGACCGTCGACCGCGATGCACTGGGTCGCGCCGGTGGGGCGGTCCTGGCAGTCGGTGGCGGCAGGTTATGTCGGTCTGGTGGCGCTGCTGGCCTGGATGTTCGGCTGGATGGGTCCGGGCGGGGCGGTCCTCGGCATTGCGGTCGGGGCGGGTTCGCTGGCCCTGGGCGTGCAGGCGGTGCGCCGCGCCGCCGAGGGTGGGCACGGCCGCGGGCGGGCCGGGTTCGCGATCGTCGCCGGGGCGTTGTGCCTCGTGCTCACCGTCCTCATGGCGCTGACCAGCGTTTGACCAGCGTCTGACCAGACTGTTCACTTCTTGCCCGGTTCGACCGACCGCAACTACGTACGCCGAGGGCAACAAGGGGTAGTACCTCGGCTTCGCCCACGTGTGGCCCAGCTGCTGTGTCCGTCTTCACCTTGGGAGTCGGCGGCTTTTGGGGCCTGATCGAAGGGATCCTCGTCCTGACGGCGCAACCTGGGACGCCGAACTCCCTGGACAACGCCGGCTACCTCATGGCATGACCGACGTCGGTCGACCTGCGCGTCATCGCTCGGCACAACCACGTGGCACGAAACGCTACAGCTGGCCGGTCACCCGCCGTTTGGTACCGGGGAGAGCTGTCCAGGCACTACCGTGGCAGCCAGGACCGGGCGAGGAGATCTGAGTGGACAAGCCACGTTACGACGACGACCTGCGCCTGGCGCACGTCATCGCCGACCAGGTCGACGCGTTGACCATGGCCCGGTTCGGCGCCGCCGACCTGCACGTGGAGTCCAAGCCGGACCTCACCCCGGTGACGGACGCCGACCGGGCCGCCGAGGCGAAGGTCCGCGAGCAGCTGTCCCGGGCCCGGCCGCGCGACGCGGTGCACGGCGAGGAGATGGGCGATACCGGCGGCGGCCCGCGACGCTGGGTGGTCGACCCGATCGACGGGACGAAGAACTTCGTGCGCGGCGTGCCGGTGTGGGCGACGCTCATCGCCCTGATGGACGGGCCGGAAGTAAAGCTCGGGGTGGTCAGCGCCCCGGCGCTGCACCGGCGCTGGTGGGCCGCGGTCGGTTCCGGCGCCTGGACGGGCCGGTCGCTGTCGCAGGCCCGCCAGCTGCACGTCTCCGGGGTGAACCAGCTGGCCGACGCGTCGTTGTCCTACTCCTCGCTGCACGGCTGGCAGGAGGCCGGGCGTCTGGACGGGTTCCTCGACCTGACCCGGCAGGTGTGGCGCACCCGGGCCTACGGCGACTTCTGGTCGCACGTCCTGGTCGCCGAGGGAGGGGTGGACGTCTCGTGCGAACCCGAGCTGGCCCTGCACGATATGGCCGCTCTGGTGCCGATCGTCACCGAGGCTGGCGGCCGGTTCACCGACCTGGCCGGCGCGGCGGGCTGCTCGGGCACCTCCGCCGTGGCCACCAACGGCCTGCTGCACACCGAGGTCCTCGCCGCCCTGGCCCCCACAGCCCGCCGCTGAACCCAGCACCGCTCAGCGGGACGTCTCCAACGACCAGCTGCCCTGTTCACGAGCCTGCTCACCATGCTGAGCTGATTCGTGCTGAGCTGATTCGTGCTGGACTGATTCGTGCTGGGCCGGTTCACCGCGTTCGAAGCCAGGAATGTCGAGGACGGCGGCCTCCTCGTCGGGACGCGGCGGGGCCTCCCGGAACGCGGAACGCCCGAACAGCAGGTACGGCACTGCGAACCCGCACCCGAGCACCGCGGCCCCGGCGACCGCGTCCAGGATGAAGTGGTTGGCTGTCCCGACGATGACCACCACCGTGACCACCGCGTAGAGCACACCCAGGATCCTGACCCAGGCCCGGCGTGCCAGCACCACGAGGCACAGCCCGCTCCACAGGGCCCACGCGGTGTGCAGGCTCGGCATGGCGGCGTACTGGTTGGAGTTGTCGGCCACCTCTGGTCTGGCGAACGACCCCCAGGTGTTGAACTCCCTCAAGGTGTCGACGTAGCCCATCTCGGCCAGGCGGGGCGGTGCCAGCGGGTACAGCCAGAAGCCGAGCAGCGCGACCATCGAGGTGACGAACAGCGCCGTGCGGATACCCGAGTACCTGCGGGGGTGGACCCGGAACACCCACACCAGGACCGCGATCGTGACGACGAAGTGCAGCGTCGCGTAGTAGTAGTTCATCACCTGGGCGACCAGCGCATGGTCGGCGACGAAGCGGTTGAACGACAGCTCGAAGCTGATGTGCAGCCGGTCCTGCAGACGCTGGACGTCCTCGGCGTGGCCCATCGCCACACCCACCTTCTCCGGCGCCGCGTTGCGGATCAGGTTGTAGACCCACAGGCACAGCGCCAGGAGCGCCACCTCCCAGTACCAGCGCAACGGCCGGTAGGACCGCAGGCCATCAGGCAGCAGGCCGGTGAAGCGACGGCGGGCAGCCGTCGTCGCGCTACCCGCCGCAGATGCCATTCGCATATCCTCTCATCCGCCCGGCGCCGAAGGGTCGAGAACGGCGCATCGCGACCCCGGACGGCACCCGTCCGGACCGACCGACCGGTTGCGGGACCCCTGGTCGGCGGTGAAGATCGAGGACCGGTCCGACCCGAGGTCATGATGAGCACCCACACCGATGTCTCGCTGTCACCGCACGCCCTGCCCGCCGCTGAGGTACTGCGCCTCCTCGAGACCGACGCCGACGGTCTGACCAGCGACGACGCCACCGTCCGGCTGCTGAGCACCGGCCGCAACGCACTGCCTGACCCGCCGCGTCCGCCGGCCTGGCGCCGGTTCGTCGGGCACTTCGACGACGTGCTCGTCTACATCCTGCTGACCGCGGCCGTGCTCAAGGCGATCCTCGGCAACTGGGTGGACTTCACGGTGATCCTCGCTGTCGCGGTGATCAACGCCCTGGTCGGGTTCCTCCAGGAGGGCCGGGCCCAGAAGGCCCTGGACTCGATCAAGCAGATGCTCTCCCTGGAAGCCCAGGTCCGGCGCGACGGGCAGTGGGGCCTGGTGGACGCCGCGACCCTGGTGCCCGGCGATGTCGTGCGGGTCCGGGCCGGTGACCGGGTACCGGCCGACCTGCGCCTGCTGACCGCGACGAACCTCCAGGTCGATGAGGCCGCGCTGACCGGCGAGTCGGTGCCGGCCGCCAAGGGTGTCGCACCGGTGGCCGACGACGCGGGCGTCGGCGACCGCACCTGCCTGCTGTTCTCCTCCACCCTGGTCACCACGGGGGTCGGCGAGGGCGTCGTCACCGCGACCGGGGCCGCCACCGAGATCGGCAAGATCCAGACGCTGGTGGCGGAGGTCGACCCGCTGGACACGCCCCTGACCCGGCAGCTGGCCCGGCTGGGCAAGCACCTGTCGATCCTCATCGCCGCCATGGCCGCGGTGATGCTGATCATCGGGCGGGTCATCCACGACTTCCCGCGCGACGAGCTGATCTCGGCGGCCATCGGGTTCGCCGTGGCCGCCGTGCCTGAGGGCCTGCCGGCGCTGGTCACCATCACCCTGGCGCTGGGCGTGCAGCAGATGGCCCGGCGCCGTGCCATCACCCGCCGGCTGACCGCCGTGGAGGCTCTGGGCGCGGTGACGACGATCTGCTCGGACAAGACCGGCACGCTCACCCAGAACGAGATGACCGTCCGGGTCGTCATCACCCCGCTGCGGACCTACACGGTGACGGGCAGCGGCTACTCCCCCTCCGGGCATCTGCTCGACCCCGGCGGCGAGGTCGCCACCGCCGCCGAGCACCAGGACCTGGACGCGCTGGTGCTGGCCGTCGGCTGTGCCAACGACGCCCGGCTCGAGCAGGTGGACGGGCGGTGGCGGGTGGTCGGCCAGCCCACCGAGGGTGCCCTGGACGTGCTGGCCGTCAAGGCCCAGGCCGCGACCGACGCGGTGACCCGCGTCGCCCAGGTGCCGTTCGAGTCGGCGCACAAGCTGTCCGCGACGCTCGACGACGTACCGGGCACCGGGCGGGTCATCCACGTCATCGGCGCGCCCGACCGGCTGCTGGAACGCTGTACCGCGCAGTGGTCCGGTATCGGCACCGCCCGGCTGGACACCGCGGTGTGGGAGGCGACGAACGACGAGCTCGGCGCCCAGGGCCTGCGGGTGCTGGCCGCGGCCTCGTTCCCGGCTACGGCCCGTCCGGCGGCGGCCGACCCGGACGCCCTGACCTTGGCCGACCTGGACACCGGGCTGGTCTTCCTCGGCCTGGTCGGCATCGTCGACCCGCCCCGCCCCGAGGCGACCGCCGCCGTCGCCGACTGCCACGCGGCGGGGATCGGCGTGAAGATGATCACCGGCGACCACGCGGGCACCGCCGTGGCCATCGCCCGCGAGCTGGGCATCGTCGGCGACGGCGCGGTCGTCGCGCTCACCGGTGCCGAGCTGGAGGCGATGTCGCAGTCCGAGCTGCGCCAGCGGGTGCGGGAGGTGGACGTGTTCGCCCGGACCAGCCCCGAGCACAAGATCCGCATCGTCCGGGCCCTGCAGTCGCACGGCGAGGTCGTGGCGATGACCGGCGACGGCGTGAACGACGCCCCGGCGCTGACCCGCGCCGATATCGGCGTCGCCATGGGTATCAAGGGCACCGAGGCGACCAAGGACGCGGCGGACATCGTGCTGGCCGACGACAACTTCGCCACTATCGAACGCGCCGTCGAAGAGGGCCGCCGGATCTACGACAACATCCGCAAGTCCGTGGTGTTCCTGCTGCCCACCAACGGGGCCCAGTCCCTGGTGATCCTGGTCGCGGTGCTGTTCGGGCTGACCCTGCCGCTGGACCCGGTGCAGATCTTGTGGGTCAACCTGGTCACCGCGGTGACCCTGTCGCTGGCCCTGGCCGCCGAGCCCGCCGAACCGTCGATCATGCGCCGCCCGCCGCGCGACCCGTCCGAGCCGCTGCTGTCGCGTCCGTCGCTGGTCCTGGTGCTGCTGGTATCGGTCATCATCGGCGCCGCCACCCTGCTGGTCTTCGCGCTGGAACGCAACGCCGGGGTGGACCTGGCCCGCGCCCAGACCGTCGCCGTCGGGATGCTCGCGGCCGGTCAGGGCGCCTACCTGCTGTCCTGCCGCTTCCTCGCCACCTCGAGCCTGCACCCCCGCGTGCTGCGCGGTAACCGTCTGGTCTGGGCCGCCTTCGGCGCCTTGCTGCTCCTCCAGCTGGTCTTCACCTACGCCCCTTTCATGCACACCTGGTTCCACTCGGCCCCCATCTACCCCCGAGACTGGGCCCTGCTCGTCGGCCTCTCCGCCGTCGTCTTCCTCCTCACCGAGGCCGCCAAGACCGTCAGCCGACACGTCCCCAGCCCGACACACCAAACACGGGCCTGAGGACCGACTGTCACGCCAGGGTGCGGCTCGCCCCGGCCCCAGCATGGTCGAGGGACGAAGTTCCGGACGAGGGACCTCCTCGATTCGAGACTTTTGTCGCGGATTCGAGAGTTTTACTCTCGAATCCGCGACAGAACTATCGAACTGGTGCGGTCGTCTCGGCGCGATGCCTGCGGGGCTGAAGTCCCAAGCGACGGGTACGTCTCGGGCCGTTCCCGGGCGGCGGTATCAGGGTGCGAGGTCGATGACGGCGGCGCGCATGAGGCGGACCACCTCGTCGGTCTCGTCGTAGAGGTAGGCCCGGGCGAGCGCGTCGTTGAAGGCGGACGCCACCCCACCACCCCAACCACCCAACCCGACCACGCCGGGGGCCACGGGGGCTCGCCCCCGTGCGGGTGCGGGGCCAGGCCCCGCACAACATGACGAGAGCGACGCGGCTTGCGTTCCGCAAGCACACGTCGCTCTCGATCTCGTAGCGGGGGCAGGATTTGAACCTGCGACCTCTGGGTTATGAGCCCAGCGAGCTACCGAACTGCTCCACCCCGCGTCGGCCTCCCTACTTTACACTGGTTTCCCCGAGGATGCCAAACATGCAGGTCAGGCTGTTAGACGCGCTGGGATCGCCTGGCTGCGGCTGTCGGGCCCCAGCCAGGCGTCCCCGGCCTCTAGAGGCGGGCCTCCGCGTCCAACGCTCTGGTTATGGCGTCGCTGAGGGCATCCTGGGCTGCCCCGTAGGCAGCCCAGTCGTGGTTCGCCAGTGCCGCCTGGGAGTCTTCGATCGCCTTCTGGGCGTCCTGCAGGGCCTTGTCCAGATCGGCTCTAGCCCCGGTGTCGGTGCCGGTGCCGGTATCGGTGCCCGGCGGCTGGTCGGTATCGGGTGGCGTCTCGGTCGACCCGGGGTCGTCGCCGTCGGGACTCTCGCCCGTACCCGGGGTCGCACCGGAGTCGTCGCCGAACACCTGGACCAGGGCTTCGTCCAGGGTGTCGGCGAACCCGATCTTGCCGCCGAAGCTCACCAGCACCTTCTGCAGCTTGGGGAACGTCATCCCCGCGGCCGACGCCTGCACGTACACCGGTTGCACGTAGAGCAGGCTGCCGCCGACCGGCAGGGTCAGCAGGTTGCCGCGCAGCGTCGTCGAGTCGCCCTGCTTCAGCAGGTTGAGGTACGTCGACACCTCGGTGTTGGCGATGAAGTTCGCCTGGGCCTGCTGCGGTGCCGGCACGGTCGAGTTGCGCGGCAGCTCCAGCAGCCGGATCTTGCCGTAGCCGTCGGACTTCTTCCCCTTGACGCTGCCTGCCTCAGCGTCCACCGCCAGGTACCCGGTCAGTACCGGGCGCGCGTTCGCCCCGTACGGCTGGAACGTGGACATCAGCGAGAACGTCGCCGCGTCCTGGTCGGGTGTCTTCAGGGTCAGGTAGTACGGCGGCTGGTCCACGGTCGTCGAGGCCGGGTCCCGGGAGTTCTGCCAGAAGTCGTCGCCGCGGTAGAACTTCTCGGGATTGGTCTCGTGGTAGCGGCCCAGCAGGGTGCGCTGCACCTTGAACATGTTCTCCGGGTACCGCAGGTGGCTCATCAGGTCGCCGCTGATCTTGGACATCGGCTGGATCGTGCCGGGGAAGATACCGTCCCACGCCTTGAGGATCGGGTCGTCCGGGTCCCAGGCGTACAGGTCGACCGAACCGTCGTAGGCGTCCACCGTCGC
This sequence comes from Micrococcales bacterium, assembly GCA_009777345.1. Classification (GTDB taxonomy): domain Bacteria; phylum Actinomycetota; class Actinomycetes; order Actinomycetales; family Cellulomonadaceae; genus Cellulomonas. The sequence goes on from WRMB01000004.1 coordinate 21,141, forward strand.
CTTCACCGAGTTGCGGATGTAGTTCACCGTCTCGGGCCGCAGCGCCGAGACGGTGCTCGACGACTGGGTCAGCGAGTCCGTCGTGGCGTCCTCCAGCGACGCCGCCGCCGAGTACGGGTAGTGGTCGGTCGTGGTGTACCCGTCGACGATCCACTTCACCCGGCCGTCGACGACCGCCGGGTAGACCCGGCCGTCCAGGGTCAGGTACGGGGCGACCTTGGCCACCCGTTCCTTCGGGTCACGGTCGTAGAGGATCTGCGAGTGGGGCGTCACCCGGTCGGAGAACAGGATGTCCCCCGAACCGAACTTGATGGCGAACAGCAGCTTGTTCCACGGGCTGCCGATCGACGGCCCCGCCTTGACCGTCTGGGTGGGGTACTGGATGTTCCGCGTCTCGTCCCCGCTGGAGTAGTCCAGCTCCCAGCAGCCGTCCTGACCAGCGGCGGCCTGATCGGTCGTGGGCGTCGGCGGCGCCGTCGGACCGGCCGACTCCCGGTCGGCCGCCGAGCAGGCACCTGCCGGTCCGCCGACTATGGAGTACTCCGGAGACATCTGGCCGAAGTAGATCCGCGGCTCGTAGTCGCCCAGCGCACCCGACGACGGGATGTTCGACTCGAAGAACAGCGGTTCGCCCTCGCGGTTGACGGCGTTGCCGTAGGCCGCGACCACACCGAAGCCGTGGGTGTACACCGTGACCTCGTTGACCCAGCTGCGCTGCGACGCCGACAGACCGCTCTGGTCCAGCTCGCGCACCGCGATGATGGTGTCGCGGCTGTCGCCGTCGATCGTGTACCGGTCCACCGCGAGCGTGTCGGGGAACGAGTAGAACCCGCGGATCTGCTGCTGCTGCTTGAACGACGGGCTGACGATGGTCGGGTCGAGCAGCCGGATCGAGGCGGTGGTCTCGGTGTCCTCGCGCAGCTGTCCGGCCTCGACGGTGACCTCCGCCTCGCCGTACGGCTGTACCACGACCTGGTCGATGCCGTAGGCGGCCCGGGTGGCCGCGATATTGCGCTCGATGTACACCCTCTCCCTGGCCTGCGCGTTGGGCTGCACCTGGAAACGCTGGACGATCGCCGGGTAGATACCGCCGACCACGATCGCGGCGATGATCATCACCGCGACCCCGACCGCGGGCAGCCGCCAGTTGCCGCGCACCGCGGTGAGCACGAAGACCGCCGCGACCAGCAGCGCCGCGATCGCGAGGATCACCTTGGCCGGGATCACCGCGTTGACGTCGGTGTACCCGGCACCGGCGTACTTCGAGGAGTTCTTCATCAGCAGCGAGTACTGGTCCAGCCAGAAGCTGCCCGCGAGGACGACGAGGATCACCGCGCCGGTCGTGGCCAGCTGGATCCGGGCCGCCCGGGAGGTGCGCGGCGTGTCGGAGCGGCCCGCGATCCTGATCCCGCCGTACAGGTAGTGCGTGGCGAGCCCGACCAGGCCCGACAGCACCGCGGTGGCCAGGCAGAACGACACCACGAACCGCAGCAGCGGCAGGGTGAAGACGTAGAAGCCCAGGTCCAGGCCGAACTGCGGGTCCTTGGTGCCGAAGGTCTGACGGTGCAGGAACAGCTGCACGTCGGCCCAGCGCCCGGCCGCCGCACCGGCGGCGAACAGGCCGAGCACCACCGGCAGCACGATCATGACGACCTTGCGCAGCGGCTCGATGGCCTCGCGGTACTGGTCGAGGTTCCGCTGCTCGGCGTCCGAGGGCGGGTACACCGGCCGGGACCGGTAGGCCACGGCCATGCTCGCGAACACCGCCCCGGCCATGACCAGCAGGCCGAGCAGGCCGACCACGGCCTTCGTGCCCCACTCGACGTACAGGACCTTGCCGTAGCCGAGCTGCTGGAACCACAGCACCTCGGTCCAGACCTGGGCCAGCACGACGAGGAGTACGACGAGGCCGCCGACCACGACCAGCGTCGGGACGAGGGGACCACGCTTGCGACGGCTCGGAGGAGGGGCAGGACGGGGCTTCGCGGTGGCGCTCACAGTTCCCTCGGGCAGGACGGATCGTCGGACGTACCAGAACTCTACGCGACCCGACGCGGGTCCTCAGCCCCTGACCCACCGACGGCGCTCCAGAACAAGATGCCCGCGGGGGCACCGGCTCAACGAGTGCAGGTGGGCAGACGGGCCCCTTTGCCGGAGCCGATCGCGACGACCGCCTCGCGCGCCTCGTGCAGGGTGTCCACCGCGACGACGTGCAGGCCGGACGGGACGTGCCCGACCACCTCGTCGCAGTTGGACCGCGGCGCCAGGAACCAGTCGGCGCCGTCGCGCCGGGCGCCGGCCATCTTGTGCTGTATGCCGCCGATCGGGCCGACGCTGCCCAGCTCGTCGATCGCGCCGGTCCCGGCGATGCGCTGACCGCCGACCTCGTCCTCAGGAGTGAGCAGGTCGATGATGCCCAGGGCGAACATCGTGCCCGCCGACGGGCCGCCGATGTTGTCGATGTTGATGGTGACCTCGACCGGCAGGTCGAACGTCCGGTCGATGTTGATCCCGAGCAGCGCCCCGCCGTCCTCGCGCTCGCTGGTCACCACCGGCAGGTGGAGCTCGTCGTCGCCGCGGCGTACGTCCACCGTCACGGTGGTGCCCGGTTCGGTCGCCCTGAGGATCTGGGTCAGCACCCCGAAGTCGGGGGTGGGTGTGCCTTCCAGCCCGAGTATGACGTCACCTGGCTCCAGCACGTCCTGCGCACCGGAACCGGCCATCACGTTGTGGACCGTCAGCGTGGTCGGTATCTCGTAGCCCAGCTCGGTCAGCGCGGCCACGGTGGCCTCCTCCTGCGAGGTGACCATCTGCACCTGGTTGGCCTGGTCGATCTGGGCCCGGGTGACCTCGGGCTCCTCGACCACCTGCGACACCTGCGACCAGGGCGACGACCAGCCGCGCAGCACCTCCACCGGGAAGGCCTTGATACCTGGGGTGCCCTTGGCCGAGACCGTGGTCAGCCGCAGCTCGCCGCTCGCCGGGTAGGTCGGCGCACCGGAGACCGCGATGAGCGGCTCACCGTCGACCTCCCCGAGCACGTCCACCGTCGGACCGGGCATGAGGATCTGGTACGGGGCGGGCAGCACCATCAGCACCGTCAGCAGGCAGGCGCTGACCAGCATGCTCACCGTGAGCGTCACCGACCGCGGGCTCACCGGGTCCACCGGTGGCGGCGTCCTGACTGCGAACGGGTCCGGCGCCGGAGGTAGGTTCAGCTCATCGTCCACACCGGCATCATGCCGTACTCGGCACTGTGATCGGTGACTGCGCCGACAGCGAACCTGGGCCGCCGCCGTGCTGGCCGGACGGGCCCAGACGGTTACGGTGGGTGGTACCTGCGACCCCGCTGACGGGGGTACCGAGCGCAGCGAGCAGCACCCGTCTGGAGCGATATGAGCGACCGCCCGCCCGCCGAACCGCCCACCGGCCCCCCCGCCTGGGAAGACCTGCTGCGGATGCTGCTCGGCCCGAACGCGGACGAGGCGATCGCGATGGTCCGCGCCTCCGGGATCGACCTGGGCGTCGCCACGGACCTGCCCGGCGACCCGGAGACCATCCGGGCGGCCCTGCGCCAGGTGCAGCCCTTCCTCGCCGGTGCCGACGACGCTCCGGTCAGATGGTCGGCGGTGCACGACCTGGCCCGCCAGACGGCCGCCGAGGGCGGCGACCCTTCCCCTGGACGGGCCGCCGTCCGGCAGGCCGTGGACGCGCTGACCACCGCCGACCTGTGGCTGGACCAGGTGACCGGGTTCGACCCGGCCCCCGGGCGGCGGGCCGCCTGGAGCCGCGCCGAGTGGGTGGAGGCCACGCTGCCCGCCTGGCGGTCGCTGACCGAGCCGATCGCGGCGGCCCTGACCGAGGCGCTGAGCACCCGGCTGGCGGGGGCCACCGACGAGTCGCTCGACCAGATCGTCTCGTCGATGGCCCACCAGGTCGGCCAGGTGCTGTTCGGCCTGCAGATCGGGCAGGCGGCCGGGACGCTGGCCCGGGACGTGTTCGGCACCACCGACCTGGGCGTGCCGCTGGTCGACTCCCCGGCGGTCGCGCTGCTGCCGAGCAACGTCGCGGCTTTCGCCGACGGGCTGGACTCTCCCGTCGAGGAGGTCCGGCTGTTCCTCGCCGTCCGGGAGGCCGCCGCGGCCCGGCTGTTCGCGGGTGCCCCGTGGCTGCGCGGCTGGCTGACCTCAGCCGTGGAGGCCTACGCCCGGGGTATCACGATCGACCCGGACCAGCTCGACGACCTGATGCGCCAGATCGACCCGAACGACCCGGCGTCGCTGCGGGCCGCGGTGACCGAGGGCCTGTTCGAACCCCGGACCACACCGGCGCAGGAGGCCGCCCTGGCCCGCCTGGAGACGGCGCTGGCACTGGTCGAGGGGTGGGTGGACGAGGTCAGCACCGCCGCCGTCACCAAGCACCTGCCTGACGCCGTGGCGCTGCGCGAGATGATGCGCCGCCGTCGGGCCGCGGGCGGACCGGCCGAGCACACCTTTGCCACCCTGGTCGGCCTGCGGCTGCGGCCCCGACGGCTGCGCGACGCCGCCCGCCTGTGGGCCGCCGTCGCCGCCGACTCCTCGGCGGAGGAGCGTGACGCGGTGTGGCACCACCCGGACCTCATGCCCGGTCCGGACGACCTGGACGACCCCGACGGCTACCCCGCCCGGCGCCGGGCAGCCGACCAGGGCACCGATGACCTCGACCAGGCCCTGGCCGATATCCTCGGCCCCGACGAACCGCCTGCCTGACGTCGGCACATCTCATCTTGGACGTCGTCCACCGCGTTACCCAGATGCCCGTACCCTGAACGCACAGCGCGGCCGTCACGGCGGCCGTCCCACCGGAGATCCCGGTGCCGACAGATGGAAGGGCAGACGATGGCCGAGACCTACTCGGGCGAGTTCTACTGCGTGAAGTGCAAGGCGAAGGTCACCACGACGGGGGAGGTCGTCGTCTCCGAGACCGGACGCAAGTCCGCGAAGGCGACCTGTCCGACGTGCGGTACCAAGCTCACCCGGTTCCTGCCCAAGGACTGACCGGGAGAGCGGCTCGACGGGCTGTCCCGTCGGACCTGTGGACAGCGCACCGCACCTCCGGCCTGCCACCTGGCACCCTGACTAGATGGCGACGATGCGGCTGCGGACGGGTCTGCGGGTGCTGCCGCTGCCCTCGGGCGAGGTCCAGATCGGGGTGGACCCCCGCTGGGCGGTGCGCATCACCGGGCTGACCGAGGCGGAGACGGCGGCACTGCAAGCCGCTGCCCGGGGGGCTCCCCTACCGGGCGCGGCCCCACCCGGAGTGTCCTCGCCCCGCTGGGCGGCCCTGCGCGAAGACCTGCGCACCGCGGGTCTGACCCACGACGGTCCGCGCTGCCCGCCGCTGGCGACCGGGGAGGCCGACGCCCAGGCGTGGGGACTGATCGACCCGGACCGCTCCGGCCGGGACCGGGTGGAGGCCCGGCAGCGACGCAGCGTCCTGGTGCTGGGCCTGGGGCCGACCGGGCTGGCGACGGCCGTCGCGCTGACCGCCGCCGGGGTCGGCACCGTCGCCGTCGACGACGACCGCCCGGTGCGGTCCGTGGACGTGGGACCGGGCGGGTACCGCTGGACCGATATCGGCACCCGCCGGGCCCCGGCCGCGGCCCGCGCCCTGCACGACGTGGCACCGGCCGTCGTCACCGCGCCTCTGGGCGACCCCGACCTGGTGGTGCTGGTCGACTCGGACGCGGCCGACCCGCTCCGGGCCGCGACGCTGGTCAGCCGCGGGATACCGCACCTGTCGGTGGTGGTCGGCGAGGCCGGGGCGCTGGTCGGACCGCTGGTCGCGGGCCCCGGCGGACCGTGCCTGCGCTGCCTGGACCTGTACCGCAGCGAGGCCGACCCCCGGTGGACCGAGCTGGTCACCGGGGTGTCCGCGGCGGACAGCCCCGGCGCCGCGGAGGTCGGTGTCGTGGCCGGCCTGGCCGGTCACCTGTCGGCCGCACTGGCGCTCACCCATCTCGACGGCGACCACCGTCCGGTACCGACCACCTGGGAGATCACCCTGCCCGACCCGGTCCCCCGGGCCCGCACCTGGGCCCCGCACCCGGCGTGCGCCTGCGCCTGCCCGGCGGGCGTCCCGACATGACCTCACGCCGCACCGGACGCAGCGCGACGCGGGGTGCAGGTCGGTGACCTGCACCCCGCGCGCGTCAGGCGGCCCGGTTCTTGGGCGGCCGTCCCCGGCCCCGCTTGGTCGGGACGACGACACCGCCGATGAGCACCTGGCCGCCCCAGACACCCCACGGCTCGCCCCGCTCGAGGGCGCCGGCCAGGCAGGGCTCGACGGCCGGGCATGCCTGGCACAGGGCCTTGGCCCGCTCGACCTCGGCGGTGTGCTCGGCGAACCACAGCTCCGGGTCGTATGCCCGGCAGGGCAGCAGCTCGGCGAGCAGCTGGTCGGCGGTGGGCGTGACCGTCTGGGCGGTCTCGGGGGTGTCGAGCAGCATGGTGGGCCGCACGATGTCCTCCAGGTGTTCTTGCTGGTGAGCAGGTACTTCAGGTGAGAACCGCTCGCCACGTCCTGCCGGATGGACCCATCCGGGAAAGACGAAGGCCGCGGATCCCGACGGGGAGTCCGCGGCCTGGGTAGACCCGGTCAGGGTCAGACCACGGACATCCTCGGCAGATCGACTGAGACGGCACGGAACCGGCCCGGCCGATCCGACACGGTCCGGCCGAAGGGCACGGTGCGCCCTTTGACGGCCCGATAGGTGGACGCCAGGCGCCCCGTCCTGCGAGCCGCATTTCGCTGCACGGGTTGCAGTGCCGGTTCATGGGCCGGATCCAGGGCTGGCCCTCGGACCGGTCCGGGGACCGGAGGGATCAACTCGAGCGACCAGATGGTTGCGATGCTCAGCACGACGAGACACCTCCTTCTCAGCTGACGACGGCGCGCCTGTGCGCACCGGTGAACAAGAACGCCGCTACCGTACGCCGTCGTCCAGCCCGCGGACAACCTTTTTTACGAAGAGTTTTCTGCCTCGGTCCGAAAGTCTGCCGCGACCTGCGGCAACGCGGTCCCGTACCGGTCGGGCTTCACCGGTCCGGCACCGGGCGCCTGTCGTCCTGCGGCCACAGCGGGGCGAGGAACCGGCTGCGCCGCCGCGTCGCCGACCCGCCCGGCCGGTGCCGGGCGTAGGACAGCTCCAGGTGCTCGCGGGCCCGGGTGATCCCGACGTACAGCAGCCGCCGCTCCTCGTCGACCGCCGCGTCGGTCTCGGCCAGGGAGATCGGCAGCAGTCCCTCGGACAGCCCGACGAGGAACACCGCGTCCCACTCCAGGCCCTTCGCGGCGTGCAGCGACGCCAGGGTCACCCCGTCCACCGTCGGGGCGTGCTGAGCCGCAGCCCGCTCGTCGAGCTCGGCCACGAGGTCCGCCAGCGTGGGGGCCTCTCGGGTCGGATCGGCGGCCACCTCGTCGGCCAGCGTGACCAGCGCGTTCATCGCGTCCCAGCGCTCGCGGGCCGCCCCCCGCGCAGCCGGTGGCACCGGCGCCCAGCCCACGCCGGCGAGGATATCGCGCACCGTGGCGGGCAGGGGCACACCCGGGTCGGCCGCCCGCGCCCCGCCGCGCAGCAGCACGATCGCGTCGCGCACGTCGCGCCGGGCGAAGAACCGCTCCCCGCCGCGCACCTGGTACCCGACACCCACCCGGGCCAGCGCGTCCTCGAAGGCCTCGGACTGGGCGTTGGTGCGGAACAGCACCGCGATCTGCGCCGCGGGCGTGCCCGCCTCGACCAGCCGGGCGCACCGGGCGGCGACGGTCGCGGCCTCCGCCTCGTCGTCGTCGTAGGCGACGAAGCGCACCGGCGGGCCGCCGGGCCGCTGGGCCACCAGCTGCAGGGTCGGCGGGTCGCCCGGACGGCGGGCCGAGACCAGCAACCGGTTGGCCACAGTGACCACCTGCGGGGTGGACCGGTAGCCGCGGGTGAGCCGCACCAGCGCCGCCCCCGGGTGGGTCCGGGTGAAGTCCAGCAGGTGGTGCGGGCTGGCCCCGGCGAAGGAGTAGATGGTCTGCGCCGGGTCGCCGACGACGCACAGCTCGTGCCGTCCGCCCAGCCACTGGTCGAGCAGGTACTGCTGCAGCGGCGAGACGTCCTGGTACTCGTCGACGACGAAGTGCCGGTACTGGTCGCGTACCGTCTGGGCCACGCCGCGGTCCTCGGCGAGCATCGCGGCGAGCAGCAGCAGCACGTCCTCGAAGTCGATGACGCCCCGTTCGGTCTTGACGTCCTCGTAGGCGGCGACGAGCCGGGCCACCGCGGCGGCGTCCGCCCCGGCCACCTCGCCCTCGGCACCACCACGGTCCGCGAGGCGGGCCAGCCGCGGGTAGTCGTCCGCGGCGACCAGCGACACCTTGGCCCACTCGACCTCCGCGGCCAGGTCGCGCACCGCGATCCGGTCCACGCCCACGCCCACGCGCCGCGCCGCCTCGGCCACCAGCGGCGCCTTGGCCTCGACCAGCCGGGGCGGGGCCCCACCGACCACCTTCGGCCAGAAGAACCCCAGCTGGCGCAGCGCCGCGGCGTGGAAGGTCCGGGCCTGCACCCCCGCCACCCCCAGGTGGCGCAACCGCTGCCGCATCTGGCCCGCCGCCCGTGCGGTGAAGGTCACCGCCAGCACCGACGTCGGCCGGTAGACCCCGGTGCGCACCCCGTACGCGATGCGGTGCGTGATCGCCCGGGTCTTGCCCGTCCCCGCCCCCGCCAGCACGCACACCGGCCCGGCCAGCGCGGTCGCCACCTCGCGCTGGTCCGGGTCCAGCGCGTCGAGCAGATCCTCGGCAGGCACCCGGCCATCCTCCCACCGACCCGCCACCGCCCCGCCCTGGCTCTACGCCTCGGGCTGCCGGTCGACCAGGTCGCAGCCATCACAGGGCTGACCGTCGCCGAGGTCGCGGGCTGAGCCGACCGGGGGCAGCGGCCCGCCGAACCAGTCTTCGACCAGCGCCCGGGCGATGGAGGTACGACCGGGCGGGACGACGTCACCGGCCGCCACCGCCGCGGCCAGCCCGACCCGGGTGAACCAGCGGGCGTCGGTCAGCTCGGTCCCGTCGGGACGCGGCGGAACCCCCTGGGCGCGGGCCCTGAACCCGAGCATCAGCGAGCCGGGGAACGGCCAGGGCTGGGACGCCACGTACTCGACCTCGGCGACGACGACACCGGTCTCCTCGGCGACCTCGCGCCGCACCGCCGCCTCCGCCGGCTCCCCCGCCTCGACGAACCCGGCCAGCGTCGAGTACCGCCCCGGGCGCCAGGCCGCGGCGTGACCGAGCAGCAGACGGTCGTCCTCGTCCACCACAGCCACGATCACCGACGGGTCGGTCCGCGGGTAGTGCTCGGAACCGTCGGCCCGGCACACCCGCGCCCAGCCCCCCGCCGTGGCGTCGGTCGGCCCGCCGCAGCGCGGGCAGCGCGGATGCCGCCTGTGCCAGTGGTCCAGGGCGACCGCCGTCGTCGCCAGCCCCGCGTCCCGGGCCGACAGCACCGCCCCCACCGCCCGCAACGACGTCCAGACCGCCCCAGGCGGGCCAGTCCCGTCCGCCGCCTGCTCCGACCGGGCATGGACCAGGACGTCCGACGACACCCCGACCAGCGGCGGCGCACCCGCCCCCGGCACCCGCAGGGCGAACCAGGCGGCACCGTCCCGCCCGAGGAACAGCCAGGCGCCGTCCCCCGCCGCACCCGCCAGCGCCACCGCCGACACCGGATCCAGCACCGCCAGCGCGACGTCCGGCTCCACCTCGGCCCAAGGATCGACGTCCGGACCACCACCGGTCCCCGTCGTCAGCACACTCCCGTCCCGCACCAGCACCACCCGCGTCGCCGGGTCGGCCAGCGCCCCCGCCAACCACACCGCATCGGTCCGCAGCACCGCCGCACGGTCCACGACCGCCCGTGCCAGGGGAAGCTCACTCACGCCTCGACCGTAGCCCAGAGGACAACGCACACCACCCACCCACAGCACGAGCAAGACCGCCCGCCGCAGCATAGCCTTATGGGCATGCACCGCTCACCCGTAGCCCTCGCCGCCCTCGCGACGGTCGCCGTGCCTGGGCTCGACCCCTTCGACGCGACCGAGCTGCCGGACGACGAGCACGACGCCGCCCTGGTGGTGGACTCCCAGCGCCGCCGCTGGGTGGTGCGGGCCCCGGTGGACGGGGCGTCGGGCGCGTCGCTGGAGCGTGAGACCGCCCTGCTGGAGGCGTTGACGGCGCAGGTCGCGGAGGGTCGGCTGCCGTTCCGGGTGCCCGCTCCGGTGGGCTTCGCCCCGCTGACGGACTCTGGTCGCGCCGTGGTCCACGAGCAGATCCCGGGCCAGACGGTCGACCTGGAGCGCCTGCCGCCCGGTCCGGGCCTGGCGACGAGCCTGGGGGCGGCGCTGGGCGCGCTGCACGAGCTGCCGGTGAGCGTGGTGGAGCGGCTGGGCCTGCCGACGTACGGCCCTGACGAGTACCGGCGGCGGCGCCAGGCCGAGGTGGACGAGGCGGCCCGGACCGGGCACGTGCCTGCCAGTCTGCTGGCCCGCTGGGAGGAGCGCCTGGAGGACGTGTCGTGGTGGCGGTTCCGGCCGACCGTGGTGCACGGCGACATGGTGGCCGAACGGGTCCTGGTCTCGGGCGGTCCGGACGACGGTGCCGTCGTCGGTATCCTCGGCTGGGGTTCGGCTCATGTCGCCGATCCGGCTGACGACCTGGCCTGGTTCATGGTGGCCGCTGCCGCGGAGACTGCCGCCTCGGTGCTGGAGGCCTACCTGCGGCGCCGGGCCGGGCTGTCCGACCCGCACCTGACCGACCGGGCGGCCCTGGCCGGCGAGCTGGCTGTGGCCCGCTGGCTGCTGTACGGGGTGAGCACCAGGAACGACGATATCGTCGCCGACGCGGTCGGCATGCTGACCGATCTGGAGGCCCAGATCCAGGTCGAGACGGCCCCCGCGGCGGTCGGCTGAGGTCAGTAGACGGCCTGGGTCAGTAGACGGCCCGGCGGTTGCCGTAGTGCTGGACGCCGCGCCGCCAGACCGGGACCGGCTCGAGCATGAGGTTGGTCTTGGCGAACTCTTCCAGCCGCCGGTAGGCGCTGTCGTCGAAGACGGCCCGCCGCCAGGAGATGAACAGTGCCGCCTTGGGCCAGATCAGCCTGATCCGTTCGCCCCACAGCTGTCCGGCCGATCCGGTGTCGATCCGTCTCAGCTCGACCATCTCGACGAGGATCTGGTACACCGCCAGCGCCCGGTTCATCCGGTGCCAGCTGGCCCGGTCGTGGTCCCACAGGTCCTGCACGTCGGCCTGGTCGGCCAGCTGGTACAGCAGGTGCCGCCCGGTCTCGGCGTCGACCGTGACCCACAGCCGGTACAGCATGAGCAGGGTCTCGTCCTTGCGGCTCTTGTTCGCCGACGAGACCGTCGCGACCACGGCGACCACCGCCACGACGGCCACCGCCAGAGCACCCAGCGCGATCATGTCTGTGGTCCGCATGCTGTCTCTCCTGTCGTGGCGGTGGTGGCGGGTCAGCTGTCGGGCATCTGGCCCGACAGGTACTCGGTATAGGCCGGCAGGTCGAGCTGGCCCGAACCGGAGATCCCGATGACGATCACCGGGCTGGTGCCGTCGGCGGTGGCCTGCTCGGCCTGGCGGATCGCACCGGCGATGGCGTGGTTGGACTCGGAGGCGGGCACGATGCCTTCCGCCCGGGCGAACAGCACCCCGGCGTCGAACGCCTCCAGCTGGCCGATGGCGACGGCGTCGAGCAGGCCCTCGTGCCTGCAGAACGAGACCAGGGGCGACATGCCGTGGTAGCGCAGCCCCCCGGCGTGCACCGGATCGGGCACGAACTCCGCGCCGAGGGTGTACATCTTCAGCAGCGGTGTCGTCCCGGCGGTGTCGCCGAAGTCGTACCGGTACTCACCCTGGGTGAGCGACGGCGCTGCCTGGGGCTCGCAGGCCACGATCCTCACGTCCTGCCGACCGGCGAGGTTCTCCCGGATGACGGGGAACGCGATACCCGCCAGGTTGGAGCCGCCGCCGGCGCAGGCGAACAGGTAGTCGATCTTCTCCTCGCCGAACAGCACCAGCTGCTTGAGCATCTCCTGGCCGATGACCGTCTGGTGCAGCGCGACGTGGTTGAGCACCGATCCCAGCGAGTACGACGCTCCCGGGTCTTTCACGGCGGCTTCGACGGCCTCGGAGATAGCCATGCCCAGCGACCCGGGCGTGTCCGGGAACTTCTCGCGCAGCGCCCGGCCGGCCTCGGTCAGACCGGACGGCGAGGCGTAGCAGGCCGCACCGAAGGTCTCCATGAGGACGTGCCGGTACGGCTTGCTCTCGTAGGTGCTGCGCACCTGCCAGACGTCGCAGGTCAGGCCGTAGATCTGGGCGGCGAACGCCAGCGCGGAGCCCCACTGCCCGGCCCCGGTCTCGGTGGTCAGCCGGGTCCGCCCGTCCAGCTTGTTGAAATAGGCCTGCGGGATGGCCGAGTTCGTCTTGTGCGAGCCCACCGGCGACGCACCTTCGTACTTGTAGTAGATCCGGGCCGTCGTGCCCAGGGCCTGCTCCAGGCGGCGGGCCCGGTAGCACGGGGACGGCCGCCACAGCCGGTAGATCTCGCGGACGTCCGGCGGTATCTCGACCCAGCGTTCGGTCGTCGCCTCCTGCTCGATGATGGCCATCGGGAACAGCGGCAGCAGGTCGGCGGGTACCAGAGGTTCACGGGTCGCGGGGTGCAGGTGCGGCGGAGGCGGGCTCGGCAGGTCGGCGACGATGTTGTACCAGTGCGTCGGAATCTCGTCGTCGCTGAGCAGGGCCTTGATCATGGGCGCATCGGTCACAGACCGAACTCTAGCCAGCCGGAGCGGGCCGTGGGGACGCTTCGGCCGACCGAAGTGCTCCCGACCGGCAGGTACCGGTGATCACGGTGCGTTGACGGTCTCTCGCCGCCCGGGGGCAGCCCGGCGGCGGCGAACCCGCGAGGGTGGGCGCCGTCGGACCTTCCGGTGACCAGCCTGACCTGGTCAGACGGTGAACGTGCTCAGGTCGTCGGCGGCCTGGGTGGTGCTCTGGGTGATGGCTGCCGACCCGGAGGCGACCTCCTCCGCGGACCTGGTGGAAGACGCGGAGATGCTCGCCACGGTGGTGATGTTCTCCGCGATCTGGGAGGCGCCGGTGGCCGCCTCGGCCACGTTGCGGGACATCTCCGAGGTGGTCACGGTCTGCTCCTCCACCGCCGCGGCGATGGTCGCCGAGTAGTCGTTGATCTGATCGATGATGGCCGAGATCTGCCCGATGGCCTCGACCGCACCGCCGGTGTCGGACTGGATGGCCTCGATCCGCCGGGCGATGTCCTCGGTCGCCTTGGCGGTCTCCTGCGCCAGGTCCTTGACCTCGCCGGCCACCACCGCGAACCCCTTGCCCGCGTCCCCGGCCCGGGCCGCCTCGATCGTCGCGTTCAGCGCCAGCAGGTTGGTCTGCTCGGCGATCGACGTGATCGTCTTGACCACCGCACCGATCTCCTGGGACGACACCCCCAGACGGGCCACCTGCTCGTTCGTCGCCGCCGCCACCACCGTGGCCTCCGCGGCGACCTTGGCCGCCGACGACGCGTTCCCGGCGATCTCCGCGATCGACGAACCCATCTCCTCGGCCCCGGCAGCCACCGTCGCCACGTTCCGCGACACCTGCTCGGCCGCCGCCGCCACGACACCGGCCTGCGCCGACGCCTCGTCCGACTCCCTGGCCACGCCCGAGGCCTTCTCCGCCAGCTGCGTCGCCGTCGAGGCCGACGAGAGAGCGACGTCCTTGACGCCGCGCAGCGTCCCGGACAGGGAGGTCACACCCTCGCTGTAGGCCTGCGCCATGGCACCGATCTCGTCGCGGTAGCGCACCTTCGGGTGGACCGTCAGATCGCCCTTGGCCAGCGCCCTCGCCGCGGCGACCACGGTGGCCACCGACCCGGTGAGCACCCGCAGGACCACGAAGCACAGGGCGACGGCCACCAGCGACCCCAGCCCGGCGACCAGCCACAGCGTGAGGATGCTCTGCCGGGTCAGGTCCGTACCTTTGTCGTTGAGGACCGCGGCCTGCGCCTCCTGCGCGTCGGCCTCGGCGGACAGGTGGGCCTGCACCCCGGCTCCGGCTTCGCGAACCGCGTGGTCCACCAGCTCGGCGGCCATGACATGGTCACCGGCGCGCAGCACCGGGACGACCTGCTGCTGGAAGAGCGTGAAGTAGTTCTTGAACTCCGCCTGGAGCTCGGCGAACCCGGCCGCCGAGCTGGCGTGCGGTTCGTACTCCTCCAGCGCGTCGTCGACGAGCGCCTGGTACTCAGCCATCCGCGAGACCACGTCATCCACCTCGCCAGGCTCCAGACGGGTCGAGCCTTGCGCCGTCGCACGGACGTTCGCGAGTTCGAGGGCCATGTCGTTGAGCGAGACCAGCGGCACCAGCGTCTCCTCGTACATCTCCTGCTGCTCGTCCGAGAGATCGCCCATCGCCTGGGCAGCGACGACGGTGATGGCCATCGCGACCACCAGCATCAGGCCTATCAAGGACATCAGCTTGACCATCAGAGGTCGGTCCATGAACCAGTGCACGTTTGTCTCCCAACGTGTTGTAGACCGGCGATCGGTCCTTAACCGTCTCATCGGACAACCCCGACCAGGAGATGAGCACAACGACTTCCCCGATCGTCTACCGGTGTGAGGCAGCCGGACCGGCTCACCGGCCCCTGCCCTGCCCGTCCCGAGACGCCCGGACGTGCGGGGATGCGCCAGGGTACCTGGCAGCCGACGGACACCTCAGCCCTGAGAACCAGGGGTGCCGCGCACGGCTAGCCGGAGGCCGCGCCCGCGCCCAGCTGGTCGAGCGTCGTGACCGCGCTCAGCTCGGCGAGCGGGACGAGCTGGGCCTGGGGAACCCCGAGCAGCGCCAGCTCACCGTTGCGCACGGCCTCCGCCGACTGGCCGAGGATCCGCTCGAAGTAGGCCGGTGCGTGGAACCCGTACGAGTTCGCCGAGTACGCGTAGTCCAGGTAGTAGCTGGCCAGGCCCTGGTACTGCCGCGCCAGCCCGATCCGCGGGTCGTTCTCGGGCATCCCGCCGTCGACCGCGGCCCCGATGGACTCGACCAGCCCGACGACCCCGGCCAGCGTGGTGTCACGGTTCTCGACGAACATGCCCTGGATCGTGGTCACCCGCAGCTCGAGCTGGGCCGTCGAACCGGTGTGGCACATCCCGCACGAGGCGGTGACCTCGGCCATCGGGGAGGCGATGCGGTGGTTGGAGACCTTCCGGCCGTCGCGACGGACGTAGTTCATGTGGCAGTCCGCACAGGTCACACCGATCTCGGCGTGTATACCCTGCGACCATGCCTCGTACTCGGGGTGCTGGGCCTTGAGGGTCTTGGCGCCCGAGATCCCGTTCGTATAGTCCGTGAAGCCCGTGGTCACCTTGCCGTCAGCCCCGGTGATCTCGACAGCAGCGTAGTAGTCCCACGTGCCGTTGATATCGGTCCCGTTGTGCCACGGATAGGTCAAGGTCCTCTCAGGGCCCTTGAAGTAGTACTCGACATGGCACTGGGCGCAGACCAGGGAACGCATCTCCTGGTGGGTCGCGTCCTGGTTTACGTCGTAGCCCTCGATACCCTCCGAGGCCTTCAGCACCCTCATACCCTCGACCAGCGCCGGACGGGTGATCCGCAGCGCCCTCGTCTCCGGGTCGTGGCAGTCGATGCACGCTATGGGGGTCATAGCGTCGCCGTGCTCGATCTGCAGCTCGGTGTACGGCGTCTGGTTCATCGCGGCCCAGCCTGCCGCGTTGAGGCCCGTGCCCTTGTCGGCACCGTCGCCCAGGGCGTCCACGATCGGGACGATCGAGCTGTGGCAGTTGGCACAGCTGCCAGGCTGCGGGCTGGGACCGTCGGCCAGGGCCAGGACGCGCAGCGTCTGCTGCTGGTCGGTCAGCATCCACTCGTGGCCGCGCACGTGGCGGTAGTCCTTGGAGAAGGCGTACCCGGCGAACAAGGTCTTCAGCCGCGGGTCCTCGACCAGCTTCGACGGCGCGACCGTGTCCCGCTCGTCGGGATACGTCACCGCTGCCGGTGCCGGTGCGGCAGGGGCGACCGCTGGTGTCGTGGTGCGCTCTTCCTGTGTGGACGGTTGCCACGCCGAGACGTGCCTGGTCGGCGTGATCTCCGCCGTCAGCTGGTACCGCTCGTACTGGTAGGGGTAGTACTGGCCCCAGTCGGCCGGGCTGTACGAGGTCGCGTCGAGATCGACGACCCGTTCACCCGTCCCCGCGGGCTCACGGTCACCCATGCCGTTGGTGATGACGACGAACGCCAGGCCGACGGTGGCAGCGGCAGCGACGGCGGCGACGAGGACGAACGGCCAGATACGCCGCCTCGGGGCGGCCGGACCCGGTGCTTCGTCGGTCTCGCTCACAGCGATCTCCTTTTTCTGGCTATCGTAGCCGACACCGATATTGCACCCGAAACCCGTCTCACCGGGCAGCAGGTGAACATGAGACAGCCCTTCTCAGGTCGGGGGCGGAAGCGTCACCGGGCCGACAGCTCGTCCAGCCGCGCGTCGGCGGTCGCCCGGTCGACGCCGCCCACGTCGATGCGGCGCACGATCCCGTCGGCGTCGACCAGGACGTGGCGGGGCAGCGCCCGCGCCCGGTAGGTCGAACCCAGCCTGGTGTCCGGGTCGGCGATCTGCTGGTAGGTCAGGCCTGCCTCCTCGGCATAGCCGGACACGGTCTTGGTGCCCTCCCCCACGTAGACCGCGACGATCACCACGTCGTCGCGGGCCTCGTGCACCGCCTGGACGTCCGGGGCCTCGGCCCGGCAGTTGGCGCACCAGGTGGCACCGAACAGCAACCACACCGGCCGCCCCCGCAGGTCTTCGAGGCTGATCTGCTGGCCGTCGACCGTCTTCGCGGTGAACCCGGGGGCGGGCTGGCCGATCTCGACCGGATCGGCGTCGAACGCCAGCTCGACCGACGAGACACCGTCGTCCCCGCGCAGCACCCCGACCAGCCACACCCCGCCCAGCACCACCAGCGCCGTGACGGCCAGCACCAGCACGCTGCCCAGCGGGGAGTCGCGCAGCCGCCGGTGCCACGGCACACCCTCGGGCGCCACATCCTCGGACCGCGCGTCCTCAGACATAGGCGTGCTGCCCCCCGAGGAAGTAGCTGGAGAAGTACGCGAAGATGATGAGGCCGAACCCGATGATCAGCATCACCGCCGACCCCTTGCCCTGCCAGCCCCGGGACACCCGGGCGTGCAGGTAAGCACCGTAGAACAGCCACGTGACCAGGGCGGCAGTCTCCTTCGGGTCCCAGGCCCAGTACCGGCTCCAGGAGATCTGCCCCCACAGCGCACCGACCAGGATCATGACGGTGAGGGTCGGGAAGGTGACCGACGCGGCCTTGTAGCCCAGCTCGTCGAGCCGCTCGCGGTCGACCCTCAGCCACTTCGGGTCCCACAGGTAGGCCACGGCGGCACCGAACGAGACCGCAGCGGCACCGTACGAGATAACCGCAAACCCGACGTGGAGCGTCAGCAGCAAGGAGTGCTGCAGCGGGTCCGGCAGCTCCCTGATAGCAGAGCCCTGTCCCAGCGAATACACCAGCGCCCCGGCCACGACCGGCAGGACCGCGAAGGACACCACCCGGAGCCTGAACCGCCACTCGGCCACCAGGTAAGCCGCCAGCATGCCCCAGGCGAACGCCATCGAGAACTCGTGACCGTTCGAGAACGGCCCGTGGCCGACTTTGACCCAACGCACCACCAGATAGACCGTGACCGCGATCAGGGCGATGACGACGAACCCGGTGGCGTAGGTGTCGAGACCGCCGGACCGGCGCGTCGACGTGCCGGTCGCCTCCTTGCCCGCGTCGTCGGTCTTGGTCTCGTCGGCGTCGGCGTCGGCGCCGGTCCGCACCAGGACCTTGCGTCGCGCCACGGCGTTGACCCGTTGCTGGCTGGACAGCAGAGCGATATTGGCTACCAGGCCGAGCACGACGAACACGATCGCTGTGACCAACGTCACGTTGGCAATGCCCGAAATGTCTTCAGTCATCGGATTTCTCCTTCGTTTCTTCCGGTTCGTCCAACTTTTCGTCTGCCGGTTCGCCCACCCTGTCTCCAGCGTCGACGGTGGTATCTACGGCGCTGTCATCAGTGTCTTTGGTGCCTGCGGCACCTCTGGCTCTGCCAGCCGTGTCTTTCGTGCTGCCAGCTGCACCCTTGGTGCCGACGCCCACCTTTCGGTCGAGCGGCGGACCGTGCTGCGCGGCCGAGTCCATCCGTTGGGCCACGGCTTCGACAGTGGCCCGGAAGCGCCGGGCCCAGGCCGTGTCGCTCTTGTCGGTCGAAGCGAACCGGATCCGGCTCGTCTGGGCATCCCAGGTCACCCACAGGCGACGGTGGCGGCAGGCGAAGACGACGATCAGGCCGAGCACCAGCAGCACCGATCCCACCCACATCAGCGGTTCTCCCGGGTCCTGCCGCGCCTGGATGACCGGGTACTGCTGCTGCCCGTTGAAGGTGAACGCGTAGTCGCCGAAGACCCACTCTTCGCCGGTGTCGAGCACTACCGAGGCCAACGGCTCGCTCGTCCCGTCCTGGCGTACCTCAAGCAGGGCCTGGCCGCCCCGGCCGCTGCTGTCGGCCGGCGCCACCTTCGACTGCGAGACCGTCTCCCTCTTCCAGAGCTCACCTCCAGAGGTGAAGACCTCTACCGGGTCGAAGCTACCGGGCGGCACCACCGCCACCAAGAGACTCACAGCCTGGGCCTCGTCCAACCCGTACACGGCGTAGGTCAGGTCGTAGCCGTCAGGGTGGCCCTCGTACGACGTTGGGGAGTTCCACCACAACCGCCTGAAGTCGGAGAACAGTACGCCGTCCGGCTCGGCCTTCGCGACGAGACCTTCGTGGGCTGTCTCTGACGGCTTGACCGTGAAGTTGACACCCCGCAGCCAGGCGTACTGGTAGAAGCTCACCGGTGAGGAGAACAGAGAGCCGCCAACTCGGAGCGGTGCGTTGACCCGCGCAGTGCCTTCGGCGACCTGCCTGCCGTTCTTCGTCACCACCAGCTGCGACACGTAGTCCTTCCCGCTGACGGGGGAGGTGTACTCCATGTCGTACGACGTCGCCGCCACGGCGAACTTCGTCCCTTCGACCGCGACCGGCTCACCGGTGGTGGGTACGGTCAGGCGCTCCTCGAGTCCACCGTTCATGCTGACCACGACCGCAGCGATGATGACGACGAAGCTGAGGTGCGA
This sequence comes from Micrococcales bacterium, assembly GCA_009777345.1. Taxonomy (GTDB): domain Bacteria; phylum Actinomycetota; class Actinomycetes; order Actinomycetales; family Cellulomonadaceae; genus Cellulomonas. The sequence goes on from WRMB01000004.1 coordinate 40,460, forward strand.
TACTGCGGCACCCATCCCGCCCCAGGCGAACCGGTCCGCGTAGACCGCCTTGGGGTGGTCCGGGTCGGTCATCACCCGGTACCGCTGCTTGGACAGCTCCTCACGCACCTGGGACATGACCTCGACATTCCCACCGTCCACAGGGACGGAGGCGCGGTAGCGGGCGGCGTCATAGGCCCGTGCGGGCACGACGAGCCTGGGGTTACGCCAGTTCTTCCACAGCAGCGGCAGCCGGTGCGCCGTGCAGGCCAGGATGCTGGCCGCCAACAGCCCCGACACGATGATGAACAGCAGCGACCGGTATATGTCGAACATTCCGAGGCCGTCGAGCAGCGGCGTCAGCGCACCGAACACTCCCATACCGTCGCCGCCACGCCGCAGGTCGATGAACTGCTGGTACCGCTGGGGGTCCGCCTTGACCTCCGCAGGCAGCTGGGGCACTACCGTGCCGATGAAGACCAGTACAGCCATCGCGATGATGACGATCAGCCCGACGGTCTTGGAGTAGAAGAAACGGTAGACCCAGCGGAAGAGCTCCCAGCCGGAGACCCGCTCCGGTTCGGGCGGGTCAGGCGCCGTGGCCTTCGGGGTAGTGATGTCGACAGCCATTGTCGTCCTTTCAGACTGGGGTCGGCAGACGGCCTGCCAACCATCCTGTCAAGTCAGCGATGATCAGGAACCCGATCACCATGAGAAGCACCCCGGTGGTGGTCTCCACCTCGCGCCGGTGCACCATGAACCAACGCAGCCGACCGGCCAGCCCGCTGGCCCCGGCGCAGATCGCGACGAAGGGCAGCCCCAGCCCCAGGGAGAACACGACCATGAGGCCGAGCCCGGCCCAGGCCGACTCCCCGGTCGCGGCCAGGGTCATCACCGCTCCGAGCATCGGCCCGACGCAGGGCGTCCACCCCGCGCCGAAAGCCAGCCCGAGCAGCAACGACCGCTTGACCGATGGTGGCCGGGACATATCGTCGGTGTAGTCCACCCGTAGGGTGCGGTCCAGGAAGGGCAGCCGCAGCAGGCCGACGAAGTTGAGGCCGAGCACGATCAGCACCGACCCGCCGATCACCCGCAGCAGGCCCTGACGGTCGTCGATCACGTGACCGATCAGCCCGATCAGCCCGTACAGGGCGATGAACACCGTCGCGAACGCGGCGACGAACACCGAGGCCTGGGTGACGGCCGCACCTCGACCGCGAAAAGTCTCGGCAGTGCCGGACACATAGCCCACGAATACCGGCACCACCGGCAGGAAGCACGGAGAGGCAAAGGTCACGACCCCGGCCAGCAGCACCAGCGGGATCGTCACCACCTGCTCGGTCATGGCGACTCACCATCAGCCGGTTCCGTCCGCTCGCTCAGCATGTCGAGAAGACTCTGGGCGTCCTGGCCTGGCTTGGAGTCGGGATCCAGCTCTACGGCCTTGGTCAGCACCCGCTGCGCTTCGGCAGTGTTCGGCGGGCTCTGCGCGATGTGGCACATCCCGGTCATGAGCCAGCCTTCCTGACGGTCGGGCGCCAGCCCTGTGGCGGTCGTCAGATGCTGGAAAGCATCGGCCGGATTGCCGGACATGCACAGCAGGCGACCCAGCTCTACGTGAACCTCGTAGTTCTCCGGGTCGTTCGCCAGCTGTGCCTCAAGCGCGTCGATATCGGACACGACCTGATTCATGTCGATCCCGGCCACCGGGTCGATCCCTGTCTGGGCGCTCTTGTCGTCGTCCGCCAGCAGCACAGCGCCGAGTATCGCCCCGGCGACGACTCCGATGACGATCGCCAAGAGGAACCACCGCCCGGTACCCGCTGGGGCTGGCACCTTGGCACCAGACCGACGTCGCCGCCGCGCGAAGATATCGTCGTCCGGCGGGTCGATCTCGAAGTCGGAGTCGTCATCGTCTGGCGCGGCAAGAGTGCCCCGCTCTGAGACCGGTGCGGTCTCAGGCGGGGCACCTTCCGCCTTGCGCGCACTGCGCCGGGCCTTGCTGGCCCGGCGCAGGCGCTGTGTGACGATGTCGTCGTCCTCCTCCGAATCGAGCTCGAAGAGCTCTTCTTCAGGGGAGTCGGACACTTCGCTAGCCCTCCGTCGCCTCGTCGTGGTGAGAGGACCTGTCAGCGTTCAGGTCCTTGAGCGGGACGAGCCGGTCGGCCGGTACCCCGAGCAGGGCCAGCTGGCCGTTGCGCGCGGCGTCCAGGGACTGGTTGAGGATCCGCTGGAAGTAGTCCGGCGCGTGGAACCCGTACGAGTTCTCGGAGTACGCGTAGTCCACGTAGAAGTTCGCGAAGTTCGCGTACTGCTGCGCCAGAGCGATCCGGTCGGGGTCGACCCCGTCGTCCTGAGCCGCCTTGAGGGAGTTGATCAGGCCGAACTCACCGGCGACCGCGTCCATGACCCGGTTACGGGAGTCGGTGAACGTGCTCTGGATGGAGGTCACCCGGTTCTGGAGTGCTTCGGTCGAACCAGGGTGGCACGTCCCGCACGAGGCGTTGATGGAGTCGGGGCTGGCCATCGGGGAGGCAACCTGGTGGTTGGACACCTTCTGCCCACCTTCACGGACGTAGTACATGTGGCAGTCCGCGCAGGTCACACCGTTCGCGGCGTGCACGCTCTGGTCCCAGGCCTCGTACTCGGGGTGCTGGGCCTTGACGACGCTCGCACCCGAGATCCCGCTCTTGAAGTCGGTGAAGCCAGTGGTGACCGTACCGTCAGCCCCGGTGATCTCGACGTTCTGGTAGTAGGTCCAGGCGCCGTTGATGTCGGTGCCGTTGTGCCACGGGAAGGTCAGGGTCTTCTCGGGGCCCTTGAAGTAGTACTCGACGTGGCACTGGGCGCAGACCAGGGCACGCAGCTCCTGGTTGGTCGCGTCCTTGTTGACGTCGTAGCTCTGGTCACCCTTCAGGTCCTTCATGGCCTGGACGAGCGCCGGACGGGTGATCCGCAGCTTCATGGTCTCCGGGTCGTGGCAGTCGATGCACGAGACGGCAGTCAGGTGATCGCTCTCGATGGTGTTCGCCAGCTCGGTGTACGGCATCACGTTCATCGCAGCCCAACCGGCCTCGTTGAGACCCGTACCATCAGACGTTCCCGCCAGCTGGTCGACGATCGGCGGGAGCGAGGCGTGGCAGTTCGAGCACGCACCAGGCTGCGGGGCGGGACCATCAGCCAGCGCGAGCACACGCAGCGTCTGCTGCTGGTCGATGAGACCGTACTCGTGGCCGCGCAGGTGGCGGTAGTCCTTGGCGAAGGCGTACCCGTTCCACAGGGTCTTCAGCCGTGGGTCCTCGACCAGCTTCGACGGAGTGACCAGGCTCGACAGGTTGGAGTTGGCTGGAGTGGTGTCCCCGTACTTGCCGGGCAGGGTTGACCGCGCATCATCGTACGTCACCGGATCCGGCGCCGGGGCGTCGGGGGCAACCGCTGGCAGCGTGGTGCGCTCCTCCTCCGAGATCGGCTGCCAGGCCGGGACGTGAGCGTCCGACGTGAGCTGGGCCGTCGCCCGGAAGGCGTCGTACTGGACGGGGAAGTTCTTGCCCCACTCCGACGCGGCGTACGAGCTGCCGTCGAGAGCGACGACGCGGTCGTACGTGCCCACGTAGGCATTGGACTTGTTGTCGCTGATGCTGCCGATGAGGAACGCCAGGCCAGCGGTGACGACGGCCGCCACAGCGGCCACGGCGACAAACGGCCAGATACGTCTCTTCGGGACGGTCGGGTCGGGTGCCTTGTCGGTCTCGCTCATCGCGATCTCCTTACTCTAGTCGTCGTGGCCGACGCCGGCGTGGCACCGGGCGCACGAGATCGTGTCGCCGGTGATGGGATCAGTGTTCATCTGTGAGGTGACGGCAGCGTGGCACGACAGGCATGCCCCGTTGACGACCTCCAGGGAACGGTCGCGGATCTCGATGTTCGCCGGATAGTTACCGGTGGTGAACGCCGTGGTGTGCAAGTACCCGTCCTCCGCCTTGACCAGGTACTTCTCGATCACGCTGCCGTGCGGCAGGTGACAGTCGGTGCACTTCGCCACCTCTGAGTGGGAACCCTTCTGCCACGCTTCGTACTGCGGTTGCATCACGTGGCAGTTGACACACGTCTGTGGGTCGGTGCCCAGATAGGACGGTGCCTCGGAGTAGGCGACCGTGAAGCCACCCAGTCCGACTGCCGTCCCGACCAGCGCGGCTGCGACCACAGCCGCAACCCGTCGTGGGGTCCATCTGCGCGAACCTGGCTGCTCTGCCATCGTCCTCACCTTGCTGGGCTGCGGCTTGTTTTTACAACTCAGACACTAGTGAACCTCTGCGGGCTCACCAAGGCCTTTGGTCCTATATGACGGGCTCTACCAGCCACACCTCCCTGGTATGCCTCTGACCTGCACGGACGCCTCTGCAGCCGACGATCTGACGAGGTGTCCTCGATGGTTTCTGACGCCTTGTGCCAATGTTGCTCCGAGGCTGGCCCGACAAGCCCGCACGGGGGTAGAACGGGAGTAGACACGAATCCGTCGGGCGGCCCGCGACGGCTCAGCGCTGGACGGTCCGGTCGGGCGCGAAGAGCATCCGGGTGAGCAGGAGCATCGTCACGACGACCGCGACGACCCCTGGCAGCAGCGCCCACCACCAGCCGATGGTGAAGCCGACGACGGCGGCCGCCGCGAGCGCGGCGACCCAGGCGGCCCCGGTGTAGATACCGAACCGGGCCGCGGCGGCCGGGTCGGTCTCGAAACGGTTGCCGATCTCGTCGAACGGGTCCGCGTAGGCCAGCATCCACGGTTTCGTGCGGTTGGTCTGCGTCGCGCCGAGGCCCGCGAGCACACCGATACCGGTGACTGCCAGCAGCCCGCCGAGGGCGATCCACAGCCACATCGGCTCGTCCGTCCGGCACAGCGCGACCAGGCCGCCGCCGAGCAGCACCAGGCCGGTGCCGGCGCCGTAGCCGGTCGCCCTGCCGCGTGGCATGCCGTAGTGCCCCGTCGTCTCGCGCAGCAGCGAGTCCGTGGTGACGAAGCCGATGAGGACGGCGAACACGGCAACGAGACCGCGAGCCAGGTACGGGCCGCCGGAGGTGATGTCCAGCGCGGCGAGGACGGCGACGGCCAGCACGGCGGTCGCCACGATCGGCACGACCGTGGCCCGGGCGACGAAGGCCGCCGAGGGACGGACCCTGGGCGGGCAGGGCCGACGCCCGGGCGTCGCGTCCTGGGCGGTGTCGGTGACGAGCCCAGAGATGTCCCCCAGCTCGTCGAACGCCTGGCGGGCCGCGTCGGACGCGTCGAGGCCGTCCGACTCGAGCTCGGCTACCCGCGCCATGAGGTTCGCCCGCAGCTCCTCCTTGAGGTCCTGAGTGGCCTCGGAGGGCGTCGCGGCGGCGAATGCCTCGTCGAGGAGACGGTGGATGCTGATGTTGCTGGTCATGGTCGTTCCTCGGTCTTCAGGAGATTGTCGACGATGTCACGGGTGGTGCACCACGCGACGACGTTGCGCCGGAACACGGCCCGGCCGGCGTCGGTGACGCGGTAGTACTTGCGGCGTCCGCCCTGGGTCTCGTCGCCCCAGTAGGACTCGACGAGACCGTCTTTCTCCAGACGGCGGTACGTCGCGTAGAGCGTGGCTTCTTTGATCTCGTGGGCTCCCCCGGTCGCGTCCCGGATCGCCTTGAAGATCTCGAAGCCGTAACGGTCTGCCCGCTGCAGCACGCTGAGCACGATGGTGTCGGTGTGACCGCGGAGCAGGTCGGACGCCAGCGGGTCCGGCTTGGCTTCTGTCATGCCAGGTACTATATCAGATCAAGTACCTGTCGTGGCAAGACTTTCGGACGATCACGAGGACCGGGCCGCTGTCAGCCGACCGGGTCGGGCTGCAGCCGGGCCTCGACCGAACCGAACGCCACGTAGCCGTACACCGGAACCGGCTGACCAGGCTCAGCCTTGGTCTCCTGGCCGTCGGCCGCTGTGACCACGACGCCGTTGGTCGAGCCCAGGTCGGTCACGTGCCAGGCGCCGCCCATCATCTCCAGCCGGGCGTGGGTCTTCGACAGCGAACGCGTCGAGTCGTCGAGGGCCAGGACCTGGACGCCTGGCTCGCCGGTCTGCGGTCGACGTCCGACGACCACCGACCGGGACTCCACCGAGAAGGTGCGCCCGTCGGACAGGACCAGCGTCCAGGGCCGGAACGTCGGCAGGTCCCCGACGACGGTCACCTCCAGGTCGTCCTCCGTCGGCCCGGGCGTCGCCGGTCCGGCAGGGGCTGGGGGGTCCATCGGCACGGTCGGCGGCACGGCGATGCCTGCCCCGGCGGGCTGGTCGGCAGTCGGCGCCTGGTCCACGTCTGCCGCGGGGCTCTCGGGCTCCGGTACCGCACCGGGGAGGAGCTCGGTCTGCGGAGCCGACGGCTGGGCAGGTGCCGACGCGTCCCCTGCAGCCGACGGCTGGGCGTCCCCTGCGGCCGACGCCACGGTCGGTCCGTCGTCACGAGCCTGCCCACCGGACTGGCCAGGTGCCGCACCACGGCGCGCGTCCGGCTGCGCGAGCCAGAAGGCGCCCGGCCGGGCGAACACGGGAACCACGCCTCGCGGGAGCCGGATCTCGGCCGGGGTGGGCGCTGCCGCGTCTTCCGCGACCGGTTCTGGCCGCGTCTGCGGCAGCACCAGGAAGGCACCGTTCCGAGGGTCGACGAAGACGTAGTTCACCGCCGTACCAGGGCGGTCGGGGACGAGGTCGACCTGTTCGACGAACACCAACGGCCCGTGCCGTCCGACGGGCCAGTACTCCTCGTGCAGCCACTGCGGCGGGTGCGTCAGGAACCGGAAGCGGCTCTCGACCCGGCGGCGCAGCAGGTCTTCACAGTCACCGTCGTCGGTCTGTTCGGCGCACTCCTTGAGCAGCCGGGCGACGTAGGGCACCGGGATCTTCAGCCAGGGCGGCTGCAGCTGGGTCAACAGGGACTGGAACTTCTGGTGGAAGTCCACCCGCTCCTGGTACAGGTCCGTGGGGTCGACGTCGACGCCCTGGTCACGCAGGAACTGCTCGAGGAGCTGCTGCGCCTGGCGCACACCGACCATGTCCTGCCAGTCGGTCCGCAGCAGCTGCCCCAGCAGGTCCGCCTGCGCGTAGGCCGCCAGCCCGGCGCCGCCCGCCAGGTACTCGCGCAGCGGCAGGTCCCGGTGCAGCAGCTGGACGAACACGCCGAGCGACATCGTGCCCCCGACGAACTGCCGCACGGCGGCAGTCTCGCGCTTGCTGGTCATCGTTCCTCCATCAGTCGACGGGCCGACGTCGCCCTCGTCAAGCGGCCGATCCACGGCGGCGTCCGGCGGCTGCGGTGCGCGCTCGGCAGGGACCACCAGACTGGCCGCGACCGCGGCAGGCTCGGGCACGACCTCGGGCTCGACCTGGTCGGACGCTACCACCGACGACGCTGTCCCGGACTGCGCGAGCGGCACGGTGCTGCCGGACTGTCGGGCTGGTGGCACCGTCCCGTCCACCTGGGCGGTCGGGACGATCCGGGCCCCGACCGCGCCCATCTCGAGGTAGCCGTAGACCGGGGCAGCCCCGCCCCTGGCCACCTCGGTGTCCTGCCCGTCAGCCCCGGCGACCACCACGCCGTTCGTCGATCCCAGGTCGGTGACCTGCCAGGTCCCGTCGACCAGGTCCAGGCGGGCGTGGGTCTTGGACAGCGCCTTGTCGAGAATGGTCAGCGTCTGCACGCCCAGGCTCGGCAGCCGAGGTCGTCGGCCGACCACGACGGAGGTGGACCACAGGTCGAACGTCTGCCCGTCGTCCAGCACCAGCGACCACTGGCCGAGAGCCGACCGGTCCACCACGACCGTCGGCTCGACAGCGTCGAGATCGGCCCCGGTACCGGGGTCCGCGGTCGGCAGGCCCACGGCGACAGCCGGAGCGCAGATCACCCGGAGGCCAACCGTCGCACCAGGTGGCGGCGGCACAGGGCCGGTTGACGGCCAGGCGGCCTCGACAGCCTGCTGCTCCACCAGACCTCCCATCTGTCGCACGCCGCGCGAACCACCGCCCGTCCCCGACCAGGACGAGGCACCTCGACCGTTTCCCGGGCACCAGCTTCGCAGGTGGGACGAAGACTATCAGTAGACAAGGTCGACACCAGGCTGTCCGCACCCGTCGGCTCGGCACGAGGCACCGCAGTCAGGAGCCGCCTCGGGCTCGGCGGGCCGTCGCCCGGCCCCACCGGTCGGCACGCCGTCCCCACGGCGTGCCGACCGGCTCGTCACTCACCAGCGGCCGGTATCCCACTGGCGGCTGTTACTACGCTAGGAGCCGCCAGCACCGGGGGGAAGAGTCCGGCTGTACCTATCTCTGAACATCTGTAACAAGACCTGAACACCCCCCGGCTCGGCCGGTGAAAAGTTCCGGTTCAGGCCCGGGACGCCCTCTCCGCGGGGGACACCACCTGCAGCTCCATGGTCGGCACCGCGGGGCGGGAGGCGGCCGGACCGAACGGCAGCCACAGCCGCACCGACGTACCCCGGCCCTCCCGGGACAGCAGCTGGACCCGGCCGCCGTGACGTTCGACGATGGTGCGCACCAGCGGCAGCCCCAGACCCGAACCAGGCAGCCCCCGGGCGTTCGACCCCCGCTGCAGCTCGTCCCAGACCGCGTCGACCTCGTCGGCCGGGATGCCCTGACCGGTATCGGCGATCTCCAGGGTCACCCCGCCGGAGCCCTCCATGGCCCGCACGATGATCGACGCCCCCGGGGCGGAGTACTTCACCGCGTTGGCCAGCAGGTTGTACACCGCGAGGAACAGCAGGTCGGCGTCCCCGGACACGTCCGGCACCGACCAGGGGATGCGCGGCAGCTGGACCTCGATGGCCCGCCCCGGCAGCCCGCGGGTCCGGATCTCGTCGCGCATCACGGTGACCACGTCGTCGATCAGCGGCTCCAGCGCCACCGGTGCCGCGGCGATCTCCGCGGTCTCCAGGTCGGACAGCTTGCGCAGGTCGGCCACCAGCAGGGCGATCCTGGCGGACTGGCTGTCCACGATGCCGATGAGCTGTTCGTCCACCTCGCCGGTGCGCATCACCCCCGCCGCTGTGCGGATGGCCATCACCGGGTTCTTCAGCTCGTGGTCCAGCCGGGACACGAACGTCCGGTGCTCCGCCCGGGCCCGGACGTCGGCCTCCTCACGGGTGGTGCGTACCGCCCCGGCGACGGCCGCGGCCTGGGCCGAACGGAGCCGGGAGTCCCGGACCACCGTGACGACCAGCGCCGAGACCACCAGCCCGACGGTCGCCAGGCACACCCACAGCGGGGCCTGCAGCTGGACGGTCCGGTCGTCGTCACCCAGCAGCAGCGCCAGGCCGACCACCAGCCCGAGCAGGCCCGGCCCCACCTGCACAGCCATCACGGCCGCCCGCTTCACGGCACCCGTCGTAGGGATGCCGGTCACTGCGCACCTACCTGCACGTCGCCGTTGAACCGGTAGCCGACGCCCGGGACCGTCTCGATCCGCACCGCGTACCCCCGCAGCGCCTGGCGCAGCTCGGAGACCCGGGCGTCCACCGACCGGGTCGAGGTGGGGAAGTCGAACCCCCACACAGCGGTCAGCAGCTCTTCGCGGGTGTGCAGCTCACCAGGGCGGGTCACCAGGTAGTCCAGCAGCAGCCAGGCCCGCGGGGTCAGGGCGACCTCCTGGCCGTCCAGGGTGACCTCCCGGGTGATCCGGTCGACCCGCAGCCCATCGCAGGCCAGCACCGTCACCGTGGTCAGAGGCTGGCGTCCGACCACCTGGCGGCGCAGCAGCGCGCGCACCCGGCTCAGCAGCTCTTGCGGGTCGCACGGTTTGTTCAGGTAGTCGTCGGCACCCTCGTCGAGGGCGACAGCCCGGTCCGCCGACTCGCCCAGCCGGGTGAGCAGGATCACCGGCGTCCAGGCCCCCCGAGCCCGCATCTGGCGCACCATCTCCCGGCCGTCCATCACCGGCATGCGCACATCGGCGACGACGACGTCGGGGTGGTAGGCGTCGTGCGCGGCCAGGCCCTGCTCGCCGTCGGCGGCGACGACGACGGCGAACCCGGCCCGCTCGAAGAAGCGAGACAGCACCGAGGTGATCGCCTCTTCGTCGTCCACCAGCAGCAACGTGCCCTGCCGGGACAGGTCGGACCCCATGTCCGGGGGGCTGGTGCGGGTCGTCGGGGTTCCTCCAGCGGACGTCGGCCGCCCGGTCACGAGGGTGAGACCGACGGTTCTGGCCGCGTTCCGACGGCGGGAGCGGACACCACGATCGTGCTGCAGCCCAGGAAGAACTCAGCACCGGAGGGGACGCTCCTGGCCATGATGCAGACGTCGGAGCGGTCGAGCCCGTCGAGCAGGCTGGTGGCGATGGTGAAGTCGAAGCTGCGGAGGTCACCGTCGGCCCGGTCGGTCGCACCGCTGCCGACGAAGGTCTGGTCGCCGGTGGTCGTCTTCACGTAGACGTCCACCTGGACGTCCGTGGCAGGCTGGTCGCGGTCGACAGCCCGGCCCTTGACCTGGACCTGCCCCGGCCGCGCCACGACCTTCTCCAGCTTCCCCTCTGGGGCGTACCGGTCGGTCTGGCCAGCCTGGTCAACCTGCAGCACCCGAGTCGCACCACCGCTCATCACTCGGACCGTTCCTGTGCGGGGCACCATACCGGGGTTGCGCGCCCAGGTCAGCACCACCACGCTGTTCGACGCCGACGCGGTCATCCAGGCTTCGTCGCTGGCCACCGTCCACGCTCCGTCGGCGCTCACCAGGACGCTCGTGGTACCCGCGTCCCAGTCGACATCCAGGTGCGACGCACCGACCTGCAACGACGGCGACAGCTGCCGGGAGGCGCCCTCCTGGTTGACGACGAAGTGCCGGACGAAGGTGCCGTCGTCCACCCGGACCGTCGCCGAACGGCAGGCACCGGTGTTCTGCACCACGCTCAGCGCCAGCCTGCCCGTGCCGGTCGGGGTCACGGTCAGCCACGGCTGGTCCGACGATGCGGTCCACTCCCGGTCCGAGGCGATCGGTACCGTCGTGGTGCCGCTGTGCGGGCCGACGTCCCAGCCGTCCTCGCCCAGGTTCAGGGGCACCACCTGGGCCGACCCGTCACCGGCCTGGTTGACCATCACGGTGCGCACCGACCCGGCGTCGGTGACCGAGACCGTCGCCCAGCGCGCCGAGGCCTGGTTGTTGGCCGCAGCCCGCAGGGTGATCCGGCCGGTGCCCGAACCCGAGGCCGGGCTCACGGTCAGCCACGGCCGGTCCGAGCCGACGACCCACTCGCCGTCGGCCTGGACCTCGACGGTGGTGTCACCAGGGACCGGGTCGAGCGACCAGCTGGTCCGGTCCAGCTCCAGCGGGGCAGGCAGGTCGGTGGTGATCTGGAGCGAGACGGTGCTGGCCAGCACCACCCCCCACACGGCAGCACCAGCCAGGCCGAAGGCCCGCCTCACACCGCTCACCGCCATGCCTTGCCTGTCCTCACGTTCTGGTCGTCGTGGGGGTCACAAACGAGAAGTATCGCCCATATCACCGGTGTCCGCCAGGTCCTTCGGGCCGCACTCACCTACCCGGGGTGCCAGCACCCGACGAGCGTCTGCGCGGGCGCGGGCCGCCGGTCCGCTACCGGAGCCTCGCTGTACACGCACGCCGAGACGAGGCTCCCGCCTGGCAGATCGTTGACGACGGTGTGGGTGAAACCGTGGTTGCCGACGCTCGGGTGCGGTCTGTCGGCGACCCCCCAGCCGTCGAGGACCGACATACGGGTCGTCGACCCCATCTCGGACTTGATGAAGCTGACGACCACGTGGTAGTGCACTGCCTGGTCCGGGTTGGCCGGGTCGACGATCCAGCCGGTCATCACGGACGGTGTTCCCAGGGTGCCGCCCACCACGCCCCGCAGGTCGCCCGGACTGGGCGCGAGCGGGCTGGTCCCGCCGTCCGTCGGGTCACCGTCCGTCGCACCACCGGCCGGATCGAGGCCGGGAGCGTCCGACGGCTCAGCCTCGGCCGGAACGGCACCGTCCGGCATACCGCCCTGGGCGACCGTCACCGTGACGGTCTCGCGGCCCGAGGTCACCGTTGCCGTCGCGGTGCGCAGCCGACCGGTGTTCGGTCCAGCAGTCAGGACCAGCCCGCCGTCGACGCCCGTCACCTGCAGCCAGTCCTGGTCGGACACCGCCTGCCACCCGCGGTCGGCCTCCACCGTCACGGTCGTCTCGTCACCTTCGGCCGCCGCCGCCCAGCTGGACAGGCTCACCCGCAGCCCCTGCGCGGCCACCTGGACCGGCGCCCCGACCGTCGTCACCTCAGCAGAGGACCGCGCAGGATGGACGACCTGCACCGACACCGTCGTCACGCACACCACGGCCCAGACCAGGGCGACGACCCTGCCGCCCAGCCGCGCGATCGTGCCGTCCATCTGGCCCTCCGGATGCCTTGGGTAATCTAGTCGCCCAGCGTCGACCCGTCCACGCCCCGACGAGCCGAGAGTTGGGCCTGCCTGCGCACCTTCCCGACCATGGAGGCCCGTCGAACAGCGATAACGCAGCCAGCGTGCCCGCCTGGCGACGCGTGGGGCAGTGGACGCAGACCGGTGGGTCCGGGCTCAGCCCATCACCGATCTCGCCCAGAACGTCAGTCGGGTCCGAAGAGGTCGGCCAGGGTGACGGTCGCCTGGACGGCGCTTGCCTGAGCGTTGGGGACGAGACCGTGGGTGGTAAGGAGTGTGTTCCACACGGCCTTACGAGTGGCCGTCTCGGCGACGAACAGGCCGCGTCGTTCGCGCAGCCGCTGCTCGTACGCGGGAGTGATGGCGTACTCATGGTCGGAGTATTTCGCCTCGCACAGGTTGACGACGCGGTCGGCCCGGTCGATGACCAGGTCGATCTGCGCGCCGGGCTGGGTACGGCTGCGCCAGCCCGACACCTCGGTCTGGACACCAGAGATCCCCAGAGCACGGCAGATCTGCGCCTCGTGTGCGAGGCAGACCTGTTCGAAGGCGTTTCCTGCCCAAGCGTTCCGGGCTCCTGACCCGATCCCGTCGGTCCAGTATCTCTCGTTACCGGGCGGCGGATCGAGAAACCGTAGCGAAAAACGTGAGAAGGGATCGGACAGCTGAAAGAGTGTCCCGCGCTGCTTGCGTCCGAAAGGCCGGTAGGAGCGGATGAAGTCGCTACGCTCCAACTCTTCGAGAACTGTGCTGAGGGCTCCCCCCGACTGGCCGACGGCCGTCAGCAGGTCACCGCGGCTCATACCTTGTCCGTGGGCCGCCAGAGCGCGGACGACACGCTCGTGATGACCAGGCTCGGAGAACACCGAGGCGTACAGCGCGGTGAACTCGTCCGCGAGCGGGGCCTGACGGGCGAAGCACAACCGGTCGACGTTCTGGGACAGGCCGAGCCCAGGAGCCAGCAACGTCAGGTAGTAGGGAATCCCGCCGAACACCATATAGCTCTCTACCTGGTCCTGGCGGCTCATGGCCAGACCCCGGGCGTCGAACAGCTCTTCGCACTCTCCGAGCGTGAAGGGTCGCAACCACAACCGCCCTGTGACCCGGTTGTACAGACCGCCTCGGGCCCGGAAGAGCTTGCGGGCGATCCACGCGGCCGCGGAACCGCAGGCGATGAGCAAGACGTCTCTACGAGCCGAGGCCCAGCCGTTCCAGAATGCTTCGAGCGCGCTGACAAAGCCCGACCCGCGGGTGTCCATCCACGGCATCTCGTCGAGAAAGACGATCTTCTTCCCAGCGGGTGCGCCAGCGACGACCCGACGGAGCCGGTCGAACGCCTCGAACCAGTCCGCTGGTGGCGGGCCTGGCGGCTGGCCTGCCTCGAGCAGCGCCGAGGCGAACTCTTTGAGCTGGCGACGCCGCGGCTGATCGGCCAGACCGGTGAAGCTGAAGGTCAGACGTTCGCCCAAGGTCTCGCGCACCAGGAAGGTCTTGCCGACCCGCCGTCGCCCGTAGACCACGACGAAGTGGGACTCGTCGGCCCGCGCGTAGTCCAGCAGGCACTGACGTTCCCTCGCCCTCCCGACCAGCGCCACGCTCACCGCCCTAGTTCGCCTCCCTAACGACCCCAGGCTACCCACTTGTGGCAGCGAAGTCCATGTTCGCTGCCACAACTGGGGTGCTGGACCGACCTATGGCGACCAAGCCCCACACCTACGGCGCGACGGACCGGACCACAGCCCATAGAGGCGAACCGCGACGACGCTGGCAGACTAGGCCGATGCGACTCCACGACCCGAGCCACCGCGACTTCGCCTCGGACAACCACGCGGGGCTGCACCCCGAGGTGCTGGCAGCCCTGGCCGAGGCCAACGGCGGCCACGTGCACTCCTACGGCGACGACCCGTACACCGCGCGGCTCGCCGAGGTGGTCACCAACCACTTCGGACCGACGGCCCAGGCGTACCCGGTGTTCAGCGGCACCGGGGGCAACGTGGTGGCGCTGTCGGCGATGACGCCGCGCTGGGGTTCGGTGATCACCCCCGTCAGCGCCCACCTGCACACCGACGAGGCCGGCGCACCGGAGCGGACGGCCGGGCTGAAGCTGCTCACCACACCGGCCGACGACGGCAAGCTCACCGCGGCGGCGCTGGCCGAGGCGGCCGCGGTCGGACGAGGCGTGCACTCCCCCCAGCCGTCGACGGTCGCCGTCGCCCAGTCCACCGAGCTGGGCACGACGTACACCCCGGACGAGACCGCCGCCCTGACCGATATGGCCCACGCCCGGGGCCTGCGGGTCTACGTCGACGGCGCCCGGCTGGCCAACGCCGCCGCCCATCTCGGCCTGCCGCTGCGCGCGCTCACCACCGATGTCGGGGTGGACGTGGTGACCCTGGGCGGCACCAAGAACGGCGCCCTGGACGCCGAGGTCGTCGTGGTGCTCGACCCGGACTCGTCCGGCGGTGTGCAGCACGTACGCAAGATGAACGCCCAGCTGGCCTCCAAGGCACGGTTCGTCGCGGCGCAGCTGGTGGCCCTGTACGGCACCGACCTCTGGCTGGACTGCGCGCGCCGGGCCAACGCCATGGCGACCCGTCTCGCCGAGGGCCTGGCCCGGACCCCCGGCGTGCAGATCACCACCCCGGTGCAGGCCAACGCGGTCTTCGCACAGATCCCGCCCGCGACCAGGGCGCGGCTGCGCGAACGCTGGATGTTCCACGACTGGACACCGGACGGGTCGACGGTGCGCCTGATGTGCGCCTGGGACACCACCGAGCGCGACGTCGACGCGTTCGTCGAGGCCGCTGGCACCGCGCAGTGACAGCCAGCACGGTCCGGTCACCACCGGATCGACGGTTCGGGTGAGGGTGCGCGTGGGGCCTTGGGCCCGGCGACAGGTTTGCGCTAGTGTGCGGGCCGTCAGCACGTCGACGGGTTGTGGTACTGGGTGGATGTGGCGCGGCGCCGGACCTGCTCATCACCCCAGACTGCGAGGAGCCTATGGCTCGTGCCGCCCGGAACACGTTCCCCGTCTTCTCACCTGAAAACAAGGAGACATCATGAGACGACGCCGTCTCGCCCTTACCAGCCTGGCCACCGCCGCTGTGGTCAGCCTGGGACTGTCTAGCCTGGCTGGTTGTTCCAAATCCGACGGCGTCGCCGACGCCGAGGACGCCAAGTACGTCATCGGAACGGCCGTCATCGTCGAGCACCCGGCTCTTCAGGCCGTACTCAAAGGGTTCGAGGAGGTGCTGGAAGAAGAGGGCCTGGACTACAAGCTGATCAACAAGAACGCCCAGGGCGAAGAGTCGAACGTCACGACCATCGCGAACTCTTTCGCGTCCAACTCCGACATCGACCTGATCCTTGCCATCTCGACCCCGGTCGCGAAGCAGATGGCAAACGCTGAGAAGAACCGACCGATCTTGTTCTCGGCCGTGACCGACCCGGTCGCCGACCGCCTGGTGCCCTCCTGGGACGAGGCCGGCCCGAACGTCACCGGCACCTCGGACCTCCACTCCGGAGGCGAACCGGTCTCGCTGATCCAGGAAGCCATGCCCGACGTCAAGACCGTCGGCGTGCTCTACTCTGCAGGCGAGTCCAACTCCGCGGCCCAGCTCGAGCAGTACCAGGCCGAGGCCGCCGAGCTCGGTGTGACCGTCAAGCCCAAGGCCATCACATCGTCCGCCGAGGTCACCGCGGGCCTGGAAGCCCTGGCTGACGTCGACGCGATCTTGGTCCCGACCGACAACACCGTCGTCGCAGCGATCGCCGCGGTGGTCAAGTTCGGCAAGGAGAAGCAGATCCCCGTCTTCTGCGCCGACAACAGCACTGTCGAGCTGGGCACCGTGGCCACCCGTGGTCTGAGCTACCACGACATGGGTCGACGCACCGGGGAGATGGCCGTCCAGATCCTGCGCGACGGGAAGTCCGTCAGCAGCATCAAACCGGAGGCCCCCGAGAGCACCGACCTGCTGATCAACCTGGAGGCTGCCGCCAGCTTCGGGCTGACGCTGCCCGACAGCCTGGTCAGCCAGGGCACTGTCGCCGAGACGAAGAAGTAGCCGACCGGCCGAGAGACCGATACTCATGGGAGCCGTCGACCAAGGGCTTATCTACGCCATCATGGCGCTAGGGGTGTTCCTCACCTTCCGCATCCTCAACTTTGCGGACCTGACGGTCGACGGCTCCTTCACGGCCGGCACCGCTACCACTGGCGTCCTCATCGTCAACGGCATGCCGCCGGTGCTCGCCATCGCGGGAGGCGCCGCCGCGGGCGCGCTGGCTGGCATGCTGACCGGGATCCTGCACACAAGGTTCCACATCGACCCGCTGCTGGCGTCCATCCTCGTGATGCTGTCGATGTATACGATCAACCTCCGCATCATGTCGTTCGCGCACGAGGGCAGCCTGATTCCCAACGTGGGGCTCTTCAACGAGACCACCATCTTCTCGGGGCTGTTCGAGAACCGGGCGGAGGGCAGCCTGAGAGGTACCTGGGTCTCGGTCGCTGTCATCGGTGCTGGCGTGATCCTCGTGGCTGCCCTTGTGGTGTGGTTCTTGGCCACCAAGTTCGGTTTCGCAGTCATGACCACCGGCGACAACCCGGGCATGGCCTCGGCCATGGGTATCAACATCAACATGACGAAGATCGTGACGCTGATGGTATCCAACGGTCTGGTCGGGCTGTGCGGTGCCATCTGGTTCCAGTACTCCGGGTACTCTTCTATCGAGGACGGACGGGGGATGATCCTGATCGGGCTCGCCTCGGTCATCTTGGGCAACGCGATCTTCGGCACCCGGTACCTATGGCTGGCGTCGCTCGGTGTCGTCGTCGGTGCGGTGCTCTACCGGGTGGTTATCAACTGGGCACTGACCATCGAAGCGCCATCATGGTGGCCGCAGGACATGCCGTTCATCGAAAATGCGGACGTCAAGCTGATGTCGGCCGCGCTGGTGGTGCTGGCCCTCGTGCTCTCCCAGTCCAAGTCCGCCAACGCCCTGACCACCAGGCTGTCGCCCTGGCGGCGACGCTCCGACGTCCCAGAGCAGATGAGCGTGGCGCCGAACCAGTTCTCGCCGATGGCCGAGGTCGACGCCGCCCACGAGGCTTCGGTCGTCTCGACGTCGAAGAAGAGGGGGAAGAAGTGATGCTCACGCTGACCGGCGTCTCCAAGACCTTCTACCCCGGCACGGCCAACGAACGGGTGGCGCTGCGCGAGGTCGACATGGACCTGGAGACCGGCGACTTCGTGACCATCATCGGCTCGAACGGGGCTGGTAAGTCGACCCTGCTCAACATCATCAGCGGCTCTCTGCCGGTCGACCGGGGCAAGGCATTCATCAACGGCAAGGACGTCACACGGCTGCCAGCCCACCGCCGGGCCGCCCGCATCGCCCGGGTCTTCCAGGACCCCCAGGCCGGTACCGCCCCCCACCTGACCATCGAGCAGAACCTGGCCGTGGCCCTGAACCGGGGCCAGCGGCTGACCCTGGGCCGCGGGCTGACGAAGAAGCGCCGCGCCAGCTTCCGCGACCACCTGGCCACCCTGGAACAGGGCCTGGAAGACCGCATGAACCACCGGGTCGGTCTGCTCTCCGGCGGGCAGCGCCAGGCGCTCAGCCTGCTGATGGCCACCTTCACCCACCCCGACCTGCTGCTGCTGGACGAGCACACCGCCGCCCTCGACCCCGAACGCGCCGAGCTGGTGCTGCGCCTGACCGCCCAGATGATCGCCGAGCACCGGCTGACAGCCCTGATGGTGACCCACAACATGGACCACGCCCTGCGGATGGGCAACCGCCTGGTCATGATGCACGAGGGCCAGATCGTCCGCTCGCTCACCCCCGAAGAAAAGGCCAAGGCCGAAGTCTCGAACCTTCTCGACTGGTTCGCCAGCAACAAGGGCGGCCTGAGCGACCGGACCCTCCTGGCCTGAGCGACCGAGACACCCGGAGGCTGCACCGTTTCGATACTTCTGTCGCGGATTAGAGAGTAAAACTCTCGAATCCGCGACAGAAGTATCGAACTGACCGCCGCGTGCCCAGTCAGGCAGAGGACCATATCGGTCCTCGACGGCTACTGACCGTACGGGTAGGGTCCAGGCGTCGGCGGTCCGTACATACCGTAGGGCTGCTGCCCGTACGCGCCGTACGGGGGAACGTCGTACATCGCCCCTTCCGGACGGGTCCGCTGGGCCAAGAAGACCACCAGGATGATCCCACCGACGTACGGGATAAAGCCCAAGAAGTAGTAGGCGCCTGACCGACCGGTGTCGTGCAGACGACGCCAGGAGACGGCCAGGTTGGGGACAAGGGCCGCCAAGGGGTAGACATAGGCCACGATCATGAGGACGGGGAACCCGTCCATCCCACCTGCGCAGGAGGTGTAGCCGTAGGAGTCGGTGGTGCACGACGCAGCCATCACCGCTGCAACGATCACCCCGAGGACTGTGGTAATGACAATAGCGATGACGACGTTGGCAAGAGTCGCCCACCAGTACTCACCCAGAGAAGCCCGACCCGAGAAGGTGGCGTACTTCTTCCAGAAACGCCGGTACGCGTCCATGAACCCGATGCCGTACCAAGGCCGTTCGAGGCCCGGATCAGTCGCCGACGGTACAGGCGCTGCCTGCGGCGGGTACCAGCCGGGATACGCCCCGGCGGTCGGCGGAGCACCCTGCCAGCCCAGCGCGGGCCCACCCGGCGCGTCCGCCGAACCATAGGCCCCGGGCTGTCCATAGGGCCCGTAGTCAGGTACCCCAGCGCCGTTCGGACCAGGCTGGTACGGCTCTGGCTGCCCCCAGCTGGGCCCACCTGGTCCGTTCACGTTGCTCACCGAGTCAACCTACCACTGCGCAACAGCGTCCTGGCACGAGTTCCGGGACAAATTCGAACCAAGGCAACTTGCGTACCCAACCCGACCACAGGACGGGGGTCCAGGGGCTCGCCCTCTGGCGGGTGCGGGGCTGGGCCCCGCAGAACATGACGAGAGCGACGTGGCCTGCGCTTTTCGCAGGCACACGTCACCCATCGGTCTCGTGGAGGTGGCGGGAATCGAACCCGCGTCCGATGACGTGGAACCAGGGCTTCTCCGGGCGCAGTCTGCTGCTGTTTTTCTCGGCCCCCGCACTCACGCAGACGAGGTGCGGACGGGCTCAGTCACCAAGCAGTCCCCGTAGCCCCGGTGACGAAGGCTACGAGCAGTGGCTTCCTAGCTGACGCCAGGGACCGGGTCGGAAGCTACCCCGGGCTGACGGACTTCGAGGCTCGCTCAGGCGGCGAGGGCGAAGTCGGTGCTCTTGGAATCGGCACCTATAGGTTACGCGGAGCGTTAACGAGATAACCGCGTCTCCTCGGCCCGCTTCTCCTGGCTCGACGATCACCGTCGAAACCGATCACCCCCATGTTCAGTTATCAACACCGCTCGCGCGCGAACAACCTCAGCCGTCTTGCTGCCCAGCTGCCTGCCGCGAGCAGGCCCGTCCAGTGTACCGGCGGCGCCCTGCCCGCGTCTGCACTATTCCACCACCAGGCTCTGCCGACTTGCGATCGGGACTGCCAGCCACGATGTCGACCACCAGGACGGCGAACGCTCCGGCTACACCTGCTCCCGGGCTTGGCGACGCCGCAGCGCTACGTGCAGGGCGCACGCTCCGACGAGTCCGACGCAGGCTCCACCGATGAAGGACGTGAGCCCCACGAAGCCGAGCCCGCGCCACCCGGACCAGCTCCCTGACGCCAGACCCAGCCCGGAGGCCGCCGCTCCGCAGGCGAGCACGACGAACGGCACGGCTCGGGCCAGACGGGGCTGGTCGCGCTGCCCGCGCTCGACGGTCGGCAGACGCAGCCCCGCCCAGACCAGGACGGCCAGGCCGAGGACGCTGCTGGCGTACTGCAACCAGTGCCAGCCGGGCATCGACCCGACCGGGCTGGGCCAGCTGGCGGCCAGCTGCGGGACATGGGTGGCTCCGAACCGACCGGCGTGGGTGAACTCGTCCCATACGACGTGGGTGGACGATCCGACGAGGACTGCGACCACTGTCGCCCACCAGGCGGCGGACCGTGGCGGCAAGACCCAACGCCCACGCACCACCGCCGGTGTATCGTGCAGAGCGGGGCTGACCTGTCTCCAGACCAGCCACAGGGCCAACCCCAGCAGCAGATTCCAGGTCACGATCCCGACCAGGCTGTGCGTCACGTCGGACCACCCGGTCGGACCGGGCACGAAGTACGGCAGGTCGGGGCTCGTGCAACCGGCCACGAGCGCAGCGAAGGGCAACCGCTGACGACCCCGCAGGGGCAGGACGGCTGCCACGTGGGCGGGAGTGAACGGCATACCTCGGGCTCACCGCCCCGCCTGCGGACCGGCGGCGGCGTCAGCGGTCTGGGCGGCGAGCAGGCGGTCGACGGTCCGGGCGGCGGAGGCCGGGGCGGTGCCGTCGCCGAGCACCGGGCCGATCATCTGGGCGAAGGTGTGCACCGAGAGCAGCACCAGGGCGAGGTCACGGTCGTCCTGCGACGGCACCACGTCCTGCGTGCCCTGGTCGCCGGTCCGGTTCGCGGCCAGCAGCCGTGCGGCGTGGTCCCAGGTGCTGGCGACCAGCGGGGCCATCCGCGACCGGGCCTCAGGGTGGCGGACCGCGTAGGTGTAGACCTCCAGGGCCAGCAGGGTGCGGCGCAGGGTCTCGGGGTCGTCATCGCCGGAGCAGAAGAGCGCACTCACCGAGGTCGGTCCGGTGGCGAAGAACTCCTCGTCGGTCTCCGCCATCTGCGCCACGATGCCAGCCAGCAGGTCTTCTTTGCTGTCGAAGTGCACGTAGACCGCGCCCTTGGTGTACCCGGCCTCGGCGGCGACGTCGCCGACCGACGACCCTTCGTAGCCCTTCTCGGCGAACACGGTGGCGGCGGCGGCGAGCAGCTGGGCGCGGGTCTGCTCGGCCCGGGCCCGACGCCGGTCGGCGGGCGTGCCGTGCGACGGCTTGGTCGCGGTCTTGTCGGTCGCGGTCTTGCGCGTCTTCGGACGGCGCCGCCCCGCCCCGACGGCCACGACCTTGGTCGACGTGTCGGCCAGCTCGTCCGAGGCCTGGCGCAGCTCGGCGACGATCTCGTCGGTGATCTCACGGCCCGCCTCGGTCAGACCCTGCCCCACCGCGCGGGTCAGAGCGACCACCGCGGCGGACAGCGCGCGGGCAGCCGAGCCCATATCGTCGGAGTCGCTCATCGCGCCAGTCTACATCCCACCTGGTATCTCAGCAGGCTGCGGGTCACCGCCACGACCAAGCTAACGCTGTCCACCTGCGCATCAGGTCGACGACCCACTTGCATACCAACCGGTATGTCGCGTACCGTTCGGTCAACGAGTTCGACCCGGCGCTCGACCGACACCGCGAGGAGCACACTGTGGACGAGGTCCTGCAGGTCCGTGACCTGCACAAGAGGTTCGGCCGACGCCATCGCGCCGTGCAGGCCAACGCGGGCGTCGCCCTGACCGTCGCCGCCGGGCAGGTGGTCGGTCTGCTCGGGCACAACGGCGCAGGCAAGTCCACCCTGGTCAACCAGGTGGTCGGGCTGCTGAGACCCGATTCCGGGCAGATCGTCCTGGCTGGCGCCGACGCTGTCGCCCACCCCGAGGTAGCCCGGCGGCTGGCCTCCGTCCAGGCCCAGGCCAACGTCCCGATCACCGGCCTGAGCCCCCGGACCGCTATCGAGCTGGTCGGGCGGATCCGCGGCGGGAACAAGACCGCGGTGCGCGCCCGCACCGCCCACCTCATCGAGGCCCTGGACCTCACCGAGTGGGCCACCACTCCGGCCGAGAAGGTGTCGGGCGGGGTGGCGCGCCTGACCGCGTTCGCCATGGCCGCTGTGGTGCCGGGCCGGCTGGTGGTGCTCGACGAGCCGACCAACGACGTCGACCCGGTGCGCCGACGCCTGCTGTGGCGCCAGATCCGGGCCCTGGCCGACGCCGGTGCGGGCGTGCTGCTGGTCACCCACAACGTGCGCGAGGCCGAACGGGTGGTCGACCGTCTGGTCGTCCTGGACCGGGGCCGGGTGCTGGCCGACGACACCCCCGCCGCGCTCACCCAGGCCCGGTCCGGCAGCCTCACCCTGGAGGTCGACCTCGGCTCTGTCGCACCGGTCTGGCCCGAGGGGCTGGTCCCCACCGACCGCGGCCAGAACCGGGCCACCGCCGCCATCGGCACCGACCAGGCCGCGGCCGTGGTCGGCTGGGCGGCGCAGGCGCTGGCCGCAGGGCAGATCGAACGGTACGCGCTGACCCCGGCCTCGCTGGAGGACGTCTACGTCGAGATGGTCGACGAGACCGTCCAGGAAGGTCACGCCGCATGAACGCCACCGTCGCCGAACGGCTCACCGCCCGGGAGCGTCAGGTACTCGGCCTGATGGCCGAGGGCCGGTCCAACACCGCCATCGCCGACCGCCTGGTAGTCAGGCTGCCCGCCGTGGAGAAGCACATCACCTCGATCCTGGCCAAGCTCGACCTGCCGCCCGCCGCCGCCGACCACCGCCGGGTCCTGGCCGTGCTGCGCTGGCTCGACGACACGAACGGAACCCACCGATGAGCACCACCGCACCCCACCCGGTCGTCGACCAAGGCTCCATACCTGTCTGGCGCCAGCTGGGCCTGGTGATCGTGTGGCAGATGCGCCGCAGGAGCGTGGAGCTGCCGCTGCTGGTGCTGATCCAGCTGCTGATCCCGGTGGCGACCGTCGTCGGGTTCGGGCTGCTGGTCGGCCACCCCGGCCCGGAGGCCGGGCTGTTCCTGGCCACCGGTGCCCCGGTCATCGCGCTGATCGCGGTCGGCCTGATCGCCACCCCCCAGTTCGTCAGCCAGGCCCGCACCGAGGGCAGCCTGGACTGGATGCGCACCCTGCCCGTACCGCGGGAGGTCTTCCTCGTCGCCGACCTGGCCGTCTGGACCATCATCGCCCTGCCGGGGGTGGTGATCGGGGCGGTCGTCGGCGCGTGGCGCTTCGACGTCGACCTCAGCCCGACCTGGTGGCTGGTCCCGGTGGCCCTGCTGGTTTCGCTCACCGCTGCGGCCGTCGGGTACGCGATCGCCTGCCTGATGTCCCCGGTGCTCGCCCTGCTGATGTCCCAGGTACTGGTGTTCGTCGTGCTGCTGTTCACCCCGATCAGCTTCCCCGCCGACCGTATGCCCCAGTGGGCCCAAGAGCTGCACCAGTGGCTCCCGCTGGAACCCATGGCCCAGGCAGTGCGCGCCGGTCTAGCCCCGCACGACTTCACCGTGCCCGGCCGCTCCTGGGTGGTCCTGCTGGTCTGGTGCGCCGCCTCGGTCATCGGCGCCCGCTGGGCCCTGCGCCGCCGCGGCTGAGGACACCAGGCACAACGGAGTACCAAGGTCTGCTGGTCTGGTGCTCTGTTCTTGGCGCCCGCCTGAGCGTTCGAAGGCAACCGACTCGGTCTCGACCCTCTGACTGCTCCGGCGGCTCGCCCAGCCTCAGCTGATCACCACGAGACCTGCTGCTGATGCCTGTGCGGCCAACGTGGTGTCGAACGTCGCCAGGTCGGCTCCGAGAGTCTGGGCGGTGGCAAGCACCACGGCGTCGGGCAGCTTCAGCCCTGAGACAGCCCGAGTGGTCGCGACGGCCAGGGCGCTGACCGTGTCGCCCGGCACGGTGACCACGCCAGCCGCGGCCACCGCGGCCTCGACCTGCGGGCCCACGCCGTTCTTCACGGCACCGACCAGCACCTCAGCCAGGGTCAGGAGGTGCACGGCCATCCCACCGGCCCCGCTCGCAGTCATGATCTGGACAGCCCTGGCATGGTGGGCATCAGTCGGTTCGACGGCCGCGATCAGGACACTCGCATCCAGGACGGTCGTCACTGGGGCCACTCCGCCCGCAGCTGGTCGAGGTAGCCCTCAGGGTAAGTCCCGGCAAACTGGCTCAGCGCACGCACAGCTTCGGCATGGGTCTCCTCCTCAGCGTCCAGGCGCTGCGCCCCCACAGTCACCAGGCGCAACAACGCCCGCGACCGGCTCAGGTCGGGCCAGCGTCGCTGGGCCACATCGAGAGCCGCCGCGACTTCAGCGGTATCGGTGACCACGTAGCGGGGTTTCGTCGTCGGCATACCCCAAGTGTAACACCGCCGCGACAAGGTGCATCACCGGGACGTGCCCTTCGAGCGCCAACCTCACCGTGAGGTGCGGGCTTCCAGTGGAACCCGAACCGGGGGCCCACTGGAGTCCTGCCGCCGACGGAGCTCTGAGCACGGCATGGTTCTCCCTTGGACAACGAACGCCATCACCGCCAACCACGTAGGCACGGCCAGCAGGCGCTTGCAGAACTCGACGACCAAGAACCTCCGAAGCTACCGGTCGCGGCGTTCTCGCATGGCCCGCTGGGCCTCGAGGTTGTCCTGACGTTCGCGCAGGGTCTGGCGCTTGTCCCAGTCGCGCTTGCCGCGGGCCAGGGCGATCTCGACCTTGGCGCGGCCGTCGAGAAAATACAGCGCCAGGGGGACGATGGTCTGGCCCTTGTCGGTCACGCGCAGGCCCAGCCGGTCGATCTCGGCCCGGTGCAGGAGCAGCTTGCGCTTGCGGCGGGGGGCGTGGTTGGTCCAGGTGCCCTGGGCGTACTCGGGGATGTGGACGCCGTGCAGCCACGCCTCGCCGTCGGTGATCTCGCACCACGAGTCGGTCAGGCTGGCCCGGCCGGCGCGCAGCGCCTTGACCTCGGTGCCGGTGAGCACGATCCCGGCCTCGAGCACGTCCTCGATGGTGTAGTCGTGCCGCGCCTTGCGGTTCTGGGCGACGAGGACCCGCCCGGTCTGCTTCGCCACGGCTCCTCCTTCCACCCACGGCCGACCGACCAGACTACCTGTCCCCCGCTGGCCCGTCGTCAGGATTCCCGGGCGGAGCACGCGTGAGGGATCTGTGTCGCTGGTAAGGGGTTCCAGACCCCGCCCTCACGACCGAAACCCCTCACTCGACCTGCGCTACCGACGGCCTACAGCCCCAGGTACGACCTGGGGTTGACGGCGCTGCCGCCGACGTAGACCTCGAAGTGCAGGTGGCAGGCGGCGGAGGCACCGGTCGTCCCGGCGTAGCCGATCAGCTGGCCGGTGCTGACGCTCTGGCCCGCGCCGACCACCCAGCGGGTGAGGTGGCTGTAGCTGGACACCAAGGACTTCCCGTTGACCCAGCCGTGGTCGATCGCCACCTGGTTGCCCCAGCCGTTGCGGTACTTGGACCACAGCACCGTGCCGCCTCGGCCCGCGTAGATCGGCTCGTTGCAGCGGGACCGCAGGTCGATCCCGGCGTGCAGCCGGTAGATCTTCAGCACCGGCTGCATCCGCATCCCGTACTCGCTGGTCACGACCATCGGCCGGTAGATCGTCGGATTGGCGAACGTGGCCCCGGACGGCGCGGACTGCGGCGGCGGGGCGGGCGCCGCGGGGGGCGGGGTGGGCCGGGCCCGCTGCTCGGCGATGATCGCGGCCAGGTCGCTGGACAGCTGGGCGGCCGAGGCGTCCGCGGCGGCCAGCTGCGCCTCAACGTCGGCGGCCTGGCCCTCCAGCGACACCTGCTGCGCTGCGACCTGCGTGGTCAGCTCTTCCAGGGCGGCCTGCGCCGCCTCGGCCGCCGCCTGCGCGGCCACCGCGTCGGCGGCGGCCTGGTCGGCGGCGGCCTTCAGGTCGGAGATCTTCGACTCCACCGCGGTCAGACGGTTGTTCGCGGCCTGGTTGCCCGCGTTGAGACTGTCGAGCCGGTTGAGGGTGCGGGTCTGGACGTCCAGGGCTGTGGTGGTCTGGGCGTAGCCCGACATGAAGTCCTCGACGCTCGTAGCGTCCAGCAGCACCGTGAACCCGGCCAGGTCCGAGCTGCCCTGGTCGGCGGAACGGGCCATCCGCACCACCGCCGTCCGGACCGCCACCGCCTGCGCAGTATCGGCCTCGATGGTCGCGACCAGCTCGGCCTGCTGCTGCCGAGCCCCGGACAGCCGGGCGGCCGTGAGCTCGGCCTCCCGCTGGGTGCGGACCGCCTCGGCGGCGGCCGCGGCGACCGCGGCCTGGGCCGCGGGGAGCTGGCCCTGCAGCTCGACCAGCCGCTGCCCGGTGGCGGCGACCTGGCCCTCCAGCCCCTCCAGGGAGGCCGACAGCTCGGCCTGCTGGGCCCGGGCCGTGTCGAGCCGGGACTGGGTGGCCGCCCGCCGGTTGTCCAGGTCGTCGGCACCGGCCGGTACCGTCACGGCCTGCAGCACGACCAGACCGGCGACCAGCCCGGCGACCACCGCGCCCCTGGACCGGGACGGGGGACGTCCAGGGCGGTGGCGGCGTACCCGGCTGGACATCTCACACCTTCGTGTAACGGTTGAGGTTGAACAACGACGACACGACCGCCAGCGCCAGCGCCCCGCCGACCAGCAGCGGCGCGATCCCCCAGACGTCCACCGTGGTGATGAACTGCACGGAGCTGACGTTCTTCTCCAGCCAACCGGTGACCACCTGGCGCACCCCCAGCCACAGCACGCCGACGGCCAGCAGCGCCCCGACCACCGCCGCCACCGCACCCTCCAGCAGGAAAGGCGCCTGGACGAGCCAGTTCGACGCCCCGACCAGCCGCATGATGCCTATCTCCCGGCGGCGGAACAACAACGACAGCCGGATGGTCGTGGCGATGAGCAGCCCCGCCGCCAGCAGCATCAGGACGGCGAAACCGAAGGTCAGCCACTTCGCCTTGTCCAGCGTGCTGTACACCGACTTGAGCTTGTCCCGGTAGTCCTCCACCCGTTCGACGCCGGGGCGACCGGTCACCACGTCGGCCACCGCCTCGTACTGCTGCGGGTCGGCGAGCTTGATCCGGTAGGTCGAGAACCAGTCGTCGACCTTCATCTCCTTCGCCCAGCTCTCCTCGCCGAACCGGTTCTGGAACGACGCGAACGCCTCGTCCTGAGACTCGAAGTAGACCTCTTTGACCAGCGGCGCCACCTCGGGTGCGTCTAGTGCCGCGACGATGTCGGCCTTCTGCTCCTCGGTCACCGCACCGGCGGCGCAGGTCGGCTCCAGCGAGTCCTTCGGGCACAGGAAGACGGTGATCTCGATCCGGCCGTACCAGTCCTTCTCGATCTGCTGTACCTCGGCCCGCATCAGCAGGGCGGTGCCGACGAAGACCAGCGAGAAGAACGTGACGATGATGACCGAGATCGTCATGGACAGGTTCCGGCGCAGGCCGACGCCCATCTCGGACAGGATGTACCTCAGTCGCACAGCGTCACCGGTCCGATCCGTAGACGCCGTGCGCCTGGTCGCGGACCATCGCACCGGCCTGGAGCTCGACGACGCGCTTGCGCATCTGGTCGACGATCTCGTCGTCGTGGGTGGCCATCACCACGGTGGTCCCGGTGCGGTTGATCCGGTCGAGCAGGCGCATGATCCCCAACGACGTGGTCGGGTCGAGGTTCCCGGTCGGCTCGTCGGCCAGCAGGATCGACGGCCGGTTGACGAAAGCCCGGGCGATGGCCACCCGCTGCTGCTCACCGCCCGACAGCTCGTGCGGGCGCCGCTTCTCCTTGCCCGCCAGGCCCACCATGTCCAGCACGTCGGGCACCGCGGTGACGATATGGTGCCGCGGCCGGCCGATCACCTGCAGCGCGAAGGCCACGTTCTCGAACACCGTCTTGTTCTCCAGCAGGCGGAAGTCCTGGAAGACGACGCCGATCTTGCGCCGCATCTTCGGCACCCGCCAGGCGGGCAGCGCGCCCATCTCCCGGCCCGCCACCAGCACCGCGCCCGCGCTGGCCCTCTCCTCGCGCATGACCAGCCGCAGGAAGGTGGACTTACCCGACCCGGAGGCCCCGACCAGGAACACGAACTCGCCCCGGTCGACGTCCAGCGACACGTCGTCCAGCGCGGGGCGGGCACCGCGCGCGTAGACCTTGGTGACGTTCTCGAACCGGATCACAGGACCTCAGGGCTCTCGTGGCTCTCGGGTGGGACGATGGCTCTTGGGTGGGACGACCGACCCACAACGGGTTCGTTCGAGGTTACGCACGGCAGCGCGTCCCAGACGGCAGCAACACGCCGGTCGTCCCCGATAGTTACCCGACAGCCAACCCGACGGAAACGCTTGCGGTGCAGACCAGCAGCCGTACGCGGCACAGGCCCATCAACCAGGTCGCCAGCAGCTACCAGAAAGACCGAGGCTCAACTGCGCCGTTCGAACGGTATCCACAGCGGCAGGCCGGGTGCACCCTGCCTCCGAGGGCAGTGTTCAGGAGTGCACCGGCGGCCTGCGTCCGCGGCGTCAGGCTGGTTGGGGCGCTTCGGGCAGGGCGGCGACGCAGAACTGGTTGCCGTCGGGATCGGCGAGGACCGTCCAGGTGAAGTCCGGGATCTCGTCGTGGACAGCGACGAAGGTAGCTCCCGCTGCGACCAGCCGGTCGACCTCAGCCGCGGGATCGGCCGAACCGCAGTCCAGGTGGAGCTTGTTCTTGCCCGGGGTGGGGTCGGGGACCTTCTGGAAGCCGAGGTCGACACCGGTCGGTGTCGTCACCATGACGAAGAAAGGCGCCATGTCGTCGACGACCGCACCGCCCGTCTGCTCAGCCCACCACGCCGCCAGCGCGGGTGCGTCGGTCGTGTCGAACGTCACCATGCCCACCGAGATACTCATGCTCCCCACCCTACCCGTCGCCCACCCGGCCGCCGCGTCCGACGCACCCATAACCACCCGGCAGAACACCCACTCCAGGCACGCCACCTGCTCGCCGGAGCAGGCCGGACGGACTAGGTTGTGGGTATGACGTCGCAGAGTCCCGGTACCGACGAACGGTCCCTGGGGGACCTCGTCGCCGCGCTGACCGAGCAGAGCGCCCGGCTGGTGCGGGCCGAGATCGACCTGGCCAAGGCCGAGCTCAGCGGCAAGGCCAAAGAGCTCGGTATCGGTGGTGGGATGTTCGCGGCGGCGGCGTTCCTCGCGGTCTACGGGCTCGGAGCGCTCATCGCCACCGCGATCCTGGTGCTCGCGATATGGCTGCCTGCCTGGGCGGCCGCGCTCGTCGTCACCAGCGCGATCTTCGCCACCGCCGTCGTCCTGGTCCTGGTCGGCAAGAAGAAGATGGACTCCGGCGGCGCCCCCGTGCCGCAGGCCGCCCTGGACGGCATCAGAGAAGACCTGGACGCCGTGAAGGAGAGCCTGCGACCG
Organism: Micrococcales bacterium; assembly: GCA_009777345.1. Lineage (GTDB taxonomy): Bacteria > Actinomycetota > Actinomycetes > Actinomycetales > Cellulomonadaceae > Cellulomonas. The sequence continues at coordinate 70,070 of WRMB01000004.1, forward strand.
TGACCGACGAGCCCACGCCTCCCGTCGGACCAGACCCGGCCCGTCCGGCGTTCAGCACCCCTGAGATGGTCAAGATCCAGGCGGAGATCGCCGCCACCCGGGCCGAGCTGGCCGCCACCGTCGACGAGATCACCACCCGCCTGCACCCGCGCAACCAGGCCAGGAGAGCCGCCGCCGGGGGTCGCCGGATGCTGACCGACGCCGTCGACCCCGGTGCCGACCCCGCCGCCCGGCGGCGGGCCCTCGTCGTGCTCGGCGCCGCCGCCGCGGTGACCGTCCTGGTCACCATCGGCATCGTCCGCAAGGTCGTCCGCTAGGGGCTGGTAACAGGTTCGTCCCAGTGCAAGGGTTCGCGGGCCGGTTACAAGGGTTCGAGACCTTGCGCCGACCCGCTGGCCCTTGCGTGCTCGACCTGGTCGACGAGCACAGCCGCTGAACACGACTGGGGCGTCCCCCTGGTCCTGCCGCACGCCGTGGCGCACAGCAGGGTCAGGGGGACGCCCCAGGACCGCGTCAGGCTCGACCGCGGTTCGGCTCAGGCGGTGCTGACCGGCTCCTCGCGCTGCACCGGGACGCCGGAGAGCAGGTGCATCACCTCCGACTCGCGGTAGCGGCGGTGACCGCCGAGGGTACGCACGGCCGAGAGCTTGCCCGACCGGGCCCAGCGGGTGACCGTCTTCGGGTCCACCCGGAAGAGGCTGGCCACCTCGGCCGGGGTGAGCAGGGACTCTGTCTCGACGTTGGCAGTGTGCATGGCAATCTCCCGTTCGTGCTGGGTACGGCCTCGCTCGGAGCTGGTCCGACCCTGCTCGCCACCCACCGAGATCGGGGCTGGCTGGTCATCTGTTGTCGTCACGTCAGTAAACACCATCTTCGTGTCGTTCGCACCCTGGGCACGGGTTCACCCGATCTGGGCGTGTTCGTCCCTGATCAGAGCGTTGCGCCAGGGTGAAGGGAGCCCCGCGGCACCCAACTCGGTGTCGGAATGCTCGCGGACCCTGTACCGTTAGTCCTACGGAAGATGACGAACAGCACCCGGGGCCGCACGTGTACGCACGTCGCCGCCCCGATTCCACGTAATGAGGGGGTCGATGCCATGGGGCGCGGCCGTCAGAAGGCGAAGCAGACCAAGGTCGCTCGGGAGCTGAAGTACTACAGCCCCGAGACGAACTACGCCCAGCTCGAACGCGAGCTGGCTGGTCGCAGCGCGCTCGACACCAAGGACGGTACGTCGGACGACCACACCCAGTGGGACTGGGACGACGAGGACGAGCCGACCCGCTAGTCGCCTACCCAGGCAGACCCGCGTCGAGCCGTGCTGTGTGACACCGCAGTGAGTGACGCTGCACAGCTGAGCGCTGCGCAGCCGAGCAACACTGCGCAGCCGAGCGACGCGACGCCGTGCCGTGGGTGCTCTGGTCGTGGGTGCTGCCTGCGCGCGTCGAGCGGGCACCGCGGCTCTACGCGCGGTAGCTGCCGCGCAGGCGGACCGCTCCCCCGTCGACGCCCTTGGTCCCCACGACCAGGTCGGACCGGACGTCACGGGCGGGGTCGAGGTCACGCACCCCGCCCAGCTCCCAGGCCGTCAGGCCGCGGTCGGCGGCGCGACGGGTCAGCGCGTCCACGCTGTCGGGGGCGGCCACGACGACCAGGCCGACGCCCAGGTTCAGCGTGCCCTCCAGGTCGGACCACGGCACCTGACCCAGCCGCTGCACCAGGGTGAACACCGGCGGCAGCGTCCAGCCGGCCCGGTCGACCTCGGCCACCAGCCCGGCGGGCAGCACCCGGGCCAGGTTGGCCGCCAGCCCGCCGCCGGTGATGTGGGACAGCGCGTGCACCCCGCCGACGCCGACCAGGTCGAGCACGTCGGCGGCGTACACCCGGGTCGGTTCCAGCAGCTCTTCGCCCAGGGTGCGGCCCAGCTCGTCCACGTGCCGGTCCAGGGACCAGCCCGCCGCCGCGACAACCGCCCGGACCAGCGAGTACCCGTTGGAGTGCAACCCCGACGACCCCAGCGCCAGCAGCGCGTCCCCGGCCCGCACCCGGTGAGGCCCGAGCATCTGGTCGGCCTCGACCACGCCCGTGGCCGCCCCGGCCACGTCGTACTCGTCGGGTCCGAGCAGACCCGGGTGCTCGGCGGTCTCCCCGCCGAGCAGCGCGGTCCCGGCCACCTGGCAGGCCGCGGCGATACCCCGCACCACATCGGCGATCCGCTCGGGCACGACATGCCCGCAGGCGATGTAGTCGGTCATGAACAACGGCCGGGCCCCGACCACGGCGATATCGTCCACGACCATCCCGACCAGGTCGAACCCGATGGTGTCGTGCACGTCCATGGCCTGTGCGATCGCCACCTTGGTACCGACCCCGTCGGTCGAGGTGGCCAGCACCGGGCGGCGCATCCCAACCAGGGCGCTGGCGTCCCACAGCCCGGCGAACCCGCCGAACCCGCCGACGACCTGCGGTCCGTGGGTGGCCCGCACCGCGTCCTTCATCAGCTCGACGGCCTTGTCCCCGGCGGCGGTGTCGACCCCGGCCGCCGCGTAGGTCAGCGGCTCCCCAGCAGATCCTGCGGTACTCACAGACCCTCCGTCGTTCACGGCTGCTCCAGCGCGGTGCCGCCGCCCAGCCCGGGCAGCACTGATGTCAACCCGTCGGTCGGGTCGCCCAGCGCGGGACCGCCCGGTGTCGGACTGCTCCCTGTCGGACTGCCCAGCGTCCGGCCCTCCAGCGCCGCGCCCAAGGGTAGCTCGGCCTGCTCCAGCAGGTGCTTGCCGAGCCGTTCGTCCGGCGGCAGATCGATCGGGTAGTGACCGGAGAAGCAGGCGGTGCACAGCTGGGAGGCGGGCTGCTCGGTCGCGGCGACCATCCCGTCCTCGGACAGGTAGCCCAGCGAGTCGGCGCCGATCGACGACGCGATCTCGTCGACGGTCAGCCCGTTGGCGATGAGCTCGGCCCGGGAGGCGAAGTCGATGCCGTAGAAGCAGGGCCAGGTCACCGGCGGCGCGGTGATCCGCACGTGCACCTCGGCGGCGCCGGCCTCGCGCAGCATCCGGACCAGGGCGCGCTGGGTGTTGCCCCGCACGATGGTGTCGTCGACGACGACGAGCCGCTGCCCCCGGATCGTCTCGCGCAGGGGGTTGAGCTTGAGCCGGATGCCCAGCTGTCGCAGCGACTGGGTCGGCTGGATGAACGTCCGCCCGACGTAGGCGTTCTTGGTCAGCCCCAGCCCGAACGGGATGCCCGAGGCCGCCGCGTAGCCGACCGCGGCGGGGGTGCCCGACTCGGGTGTCGGCATGACCATATCGGCCTCGGCCGGGTGCTCGGCGGCCAGTCGACGTCCCATCGCCACCCGGGCGGCGTACACCGAACGACCGTTGATCGTGGTGTCGGGCCGGGCCAGGTAGACGTACTCGAAGACGCACCCGGCCCGCTGCACCGGTGCGAACCGGGTGGCCCGCAGCCCGTCCGCGTCGATCGCGACCAGCTCGCCGGGCTCGACCTCGCGCACGTACGACGCCCCGACGATGTCCAGGGCCGAGGACTCCGAGGCCACGACCCAGCCCCGTTCCAGCCGTCCGACCACCAGCGGCCGCACCCCGTGCGGGTCACGGGCCGCGTACAGGGTGTCCTCGTCCATGAAGACCAGGCAGAAAGCCCCGCGCAACCGGGGCAGCACCTCCAGCGCGGTGGCCTGGAGGGTGTGGTCCGGGTCGCCGGTGAGCAGCGCCGTGATGACGGCGGTATCGGTGGTGCTGCCCTTGGCCAGCTCGCCGCGGCGCAGCGAGCCGTAGCGCTCGGCCACCAGGTCGAGCAGGTCGGCGGTGTTGGTCAGGTTGCCGTTGTGCCCCAGCGCGACCGTGCCCGTCGCGGTGTCTCCCAGGGTCGGCTGGGCGTTCTCCCAGGTGGACGACCCGGTGGTGGAGTAGCGGCAGTGCCCGATAGCGATATGCCCGCTCAGCGCGCCGAGGATGGTCTCGTTGAACACCTGGGAGACCAGCCCGATGTCCTTGTAGACCCGCAGGTGCTCGCCGTTGGACGCCGCGATCCCGGCAGACTCCTGACCCCGGTGCTGCAGCGCGTACAGCCCGAAGTAGGTGAGCGTGGCCACCTCTTCTCCGGGTGCCCAGACCCCGAACACGCCGCAGGCGTCCTGCGGGCCGTGTTCTTGAGGGTCGATCTCGTGGGTCAGACGTCCGTCCGCACGCAGGGCCACGGCACCATCGTCGCACAACCGGCCGAGCCGAGCGGCCAGGTCTCCTAGGGACGCTGCTGACGGGTGAGACCGGTCCGGCGGACGTTCCCGAGCCGGTGCGGACAACCAGCCGATGAGCGCCCCTTACCTCTCCCAACCTCTCCCCAACGGGCCGATAACTACCAGGTGATTCGTGGGTTGCACGCCGTTCCACCGTTTTGAAACGGTGGAACGGCGTGCAACCCACGAGTTCATGCAACCTTATCGGCCCGGTGGTGAAGGAGGGGCGACGGCAGGTCCCGCTGCCACGGTGTGCAGCTGGTCGAGCCGGGGCTGGTGGACCGAGCGCTGACTGGTTCGACCCCACCCACGCCCGACGGCACGCTCAGCGCAGCCCCGGCAGCGGCAGCCACTCGGACAGGTCGGACCGAACGCCTGCCGCCAGCACCGCACCGTCGGCGACGGCGTCGGCCCAGGTGGTCCCGCCGGTGACCAGGCGCAGCCAGGTGGCCGGGTCAGTCTGCACGACGTTCGGCGGCGTCCCCCGGGTGTGGCGCGGCCCGGCCACGGCCTGGACCACGCCGTCGGGCGGCACCCGGACCTCCACGGTGCGGCCGGGAGCAGCCTGGGCGAGCAGACCCAGGGTGAAACGGACGGCGGTGCGACGGGCAGCGGCGTCGGACGGGTCGGTCAGCCACGCCGCCACGGCGGCCCGGCCGGTCTGCGGATCAACAGGCACCAGACCATCTTCGCGGTTCGCAGGCCATGAGGGAGCACTGGCTGGCTTCGATCCCAGTCAGTGGGTTCCAACGCCGTTCCACCGTTTCGAAATGGTGGAACGGCGTGGAACCCATGAACCCACGCAACCTTATCGGTCTAGTGGTGATGAGGGAGTGGTGATGGGGTGGTGATGAAGGGGAGGCCAGTCGGCACCAGGGTTCTGGTACCCGGAAGGATGGCCTGTTGTCCCACCCACCGCCGCAACGACGTGGCGCCACGGTAGAATCCGTGCTGTCGTCGTCTGCCGGGCTCTGCCAGCCAGGGCCGCCGCGACCGGCCGAGGGCCCATGACCGGTGAGGACCTGCCTGTGGACGTTGTCGAAGCGTTGGCACCGCCGTTTCTGCCTGCCCGCACCCGGGCGGCCGGACGCGGTACGCGCGCCCCGCGACGCGGTCATGGCGCCGGACGCCGGGCAGTACTGGTTCGAGCCGTCCCCGTTGCTGAGCACACGCCGACACGGTGTCCCGGCCCGACCTGTGGCAAGCGAGTGATACCCGTGATATATGGGATTGTCACAAGTTGTCGACCGGTCCGGTGGTCATGTCTTCACTGAGCGAACCCGCAACCGCCGCACACGAGCGTGCGCCGCGGGACGTCGGCGATCGCCGACGTCTGCCCTCCGAGCGCGAGCTGCGCGAGACGACGTGGCTGTCCTGGCTCAGGACGTCCAGCACCTCCCGGTGGGTCGACGCCGCCTGCGAGGCCGTCACCGCGGCCGCCGCCGACTGCGGCCCGGTCAGCGTGCTCGTCGACACCTACGACCTGGCGCCTGATCTGGAGGGCCAGGTCGAGGTGGTCGCCGGGTCCGACCTCGGCGGTGGCTGCCTGGGTGCGTCCGGGCCGTCGTTCGTCATCGGTGAGCAGGGCGTCCAGGCCGTCGACTGGACCCGGCCCGAGCGCAGCACCGTGCCCCGGCCCCGGCGGCGGCGCAGCCAGAGCCCGCCCCTGGTCGGCCTGCCCGTGGAACGGTCCACGCTCGATCTGGGCACCATCGACTCCGACGGCTGGGGGACGGCGCTGCTCGCCTCCGACACGCTGGAGCGCAACCCCGGCTGGACCCGCGAACAGGTAGCCGAAGAGCTGGTCACCACCGTCGGCGCGACCCGGGTGATCTGGCTGCCCCGCGTGATCGGCAACCCAGAGCTGGGGCACGGCTACGCCCCCGCGGTCTTCGCCGCCCCGGGCGTGGTCCTGGTCCACGACCAGCAGAACATCGGCCACCCGGACAACGAGACCACGATCGAGACCGTCGCCCTGCTCAGCCGGTGCTACGACGCCATCGGCCGGGCGCTGCAGGTCGTCCGGCTGCCCGCCCCGGCCCGGCTGCGCGAGGACGACGCCTGGCTGCACTGGACCTACCTGGGGTACGGCCTGGTCGACGGCGCGGTCATCGTCCCGCTGTTCGACGACCCCCACGACAACCTGGCCCTGGAGATCCTCGGCACGGTGTACGAGGACCGCGAGCTCATCGGCGTGGACGCCCGTCCCCTGTTCCGCGCCGGGCACTCCATCGGCTGCCTGCTGCGCGGGCAGCCCCCGCCCCGCTGACCACCCCATCCGAGGGACGAAGCTCCGCGGTCTGTCAGCCGAAGATGCGGGGCAGGGTGCCCTGGTGGGAGTCGCGCACCGTCGACAGGGGCAGGGTGAACAGGCCCTGCACCTCCAGGGCCGGTTCGTGGACGTGGTCGGCGGGCACGTCGGCTGCGGCCTCGCCCGCGCCGCGCTCGCAGGTCTGGCTGGTCTCGCCCAGGCGGACCACCGGCACCCCGCGGGCGGTGCACAGGTCGACCAGCACCTGCTCGCCGGACCGGGCCACAGCTACCAGCGCCCGGGCGGTGGACTCGGAGAACAGCGCCTCGAACGGGGTCAGGCCGTCGCGGGCGCACAGGGCGGTCAGGTCGACGGACACACCCGTGCCGTGGCGCAGGCAGGCCTCGGCCAGCCCGACGGCCAGGCCACCGTCGGACAGGTCGTGCGCCGCCTCGGCCAGGCCGTCCCGGGCCGCGGTGACCAGCACCTGGGCCAGGGCCCGTTCGCCCGGCAGGTCCACGGCGGGCGGGCGTCCGCCGAGGTGGTCGTGGGCGACCTGGGCCCAGGCCGAACCGTCCAGCTCGGCCCGGGTGGTGCCGAGCAGGTACACCGCCCGGCCCGGACGGGTCCAGCCCGACCCGACCACGGCGGCCACGTCGTCCAGCACCCCCAGCACCCCGACCACCGGGGTCGGGTGGATCGCGACGTCCCCGGTGGTGTTGTACAGGGAGACGTTCCCGCCGGTCACCGGCGTGCCCAGGGCGGCGCAGCCCTCGGCCAGACCGTGGATCACCTGGACCAGCTGCCACATCGTGTCCGGGTGCTCCGGGCTGCCGATGTTCAGGCAGTCGGTCACCGCCAGCGGCCGGGCGCCGACGCAGGCGACGTTGCGGTACGCCTCGGCCAGGGCCAGCTGGGCGCCCGCGAACGGGTCCAGCTGGGCGTAGCGGCTGTTGGCGTCCGTCGCCAGGGCCACACCCAGCCCGGTGGTCTCGTCCACCCGGACCACCCCGGCGTCGTCCGGCTGGGCCAGGGCGGTGTTGCCCTGGACGAACCGGTCGTACTGGTCGGTCACCCAGGCGGTGGAGCACAGGTTGGGGCTGGCCAGCAGCGCCAGCAGGGTGTCAGCCAGCTGCGCGCCGGTGGTCGGACGGGGCAGGGCGGCCGCGGTGTCAGCCTGGAGCGCGTCGAGCCAGGCCGGGCGGGCGTGGGGACGGTCGTACACCGGACCGTCGTGGGCGACGGACTTCGGGTCGACGTCGACGATCCGCTCCCCGTGGTGGTCGATGGTCAGCCGACCGTCGCCGGTGACCTCGCCGATCACGGACGTCTCGACGTCCCACCGGGCGGTGATCCGTTCGAACTCGGCCAGGTGCTCTGGCGTGACGACGGCCATCATCCGTTCCTGGCTCTCGCTCATGAGGATCTCCCCGGCGGTCAGCGTCGGGTCGCGCAGCAGGACGCGTTCCAGGTCGACGTGCATCCCCGACCCGCCGTTGGACGCCAGCTCGGACGTCGCGCAGGAGATCCCCGCCGCCCCCAGGTCCTGCAGCGCCGCGACCACCCCGGCCGCGAACAGCTCCAGGCAGCACTCGATCAGCACCTTCTCCATGAACGGGTCGCCGACCTGCACGCTGGGGCGTTTCGACGGCCGGGTGTCGTCGAAAGTCTCAGACGCCAGGATCGAGGCCCCGCCGATCCCGTCCCCGCCGGTCCGGGCCCCGAACAGCACCACGAGGCTGCCCACCCCCTCGGCATTGGCCAGGTGGATGTCGTCGTGCCGCAGCACCCCCAGGCACAGCGCGTTGACCAGCGGGTTTCCCTGATAGCTGGCGTCGAACAGGGTCTGGCCGCCGATATTCGGCAGGCCCAGGCAGTTGCCGTACCCGCCGACCCCGGCCACCACCCCGTGCACCACCCGCGCGGTGTCCGGGTGGTCGACCGCCCCGAAGGCCAGCTGGTCCATGACGGCCACCGGCCGGGCCCCCATCGACATGATGTCCCGCACGATCCCGCCCACCCCCGTGGCCGCCCCCTGGTACGGCTCGACATAGGACGGGTGGTTGTGCGACTCGACCTTGAACGTCACGGCCCAGCCGTCGCCGATGTCCACCACACCCGCGTTCTGCCCGATCCCGACCAGCAGGTGGGAGCGCATCTCGTCGGTCGTGGTCTGGCCGAACACCGCCAGGTGCTTCTTCGACGACTTGTAGGAGCAGTGCTCGGACCACATCACCGAGTACATGGCCAGCTCGGCGGCGGTCGGCCGTCGGCCGAGCAGCTCACGGATCTGCCCGTACTCGTCGTCCTTCAGCCCCAGCTCGGCGTACGGCTGGACCTCGTCGGGGGTGGCGACGGCACGGGCCACGGTGTCGGAGCGGTGCTGGGCGGTCGTGGGCGGAGCGGTCATGAGGACTGCCTCTCGTTCGGTTCGGTTAGCCGCCGGACATGGGTGGACACAGGGAGGCATCTCATACGTCGACCTCCGGTGCCGCCGAGGTGACCTGCTGCCTACCAGCATCAGTCAGCTGATACTCCTGATACTTGCTGCTCGGCTTGTCGGGGATGGTTCTGACGACGAGTCCGCGCTCAAGGAGTGGGACAATATTGCGTCGATAGTTCTGGCTGGCGTCGCGCAGCCCGACCGCTGCGAGCAGCGCTGCGCGGCCAAGAGGGCCGTCGAGGAGAGCCCGCAGCAGCATCTTGTTCTTGCTCTGCTCTTTGCTCTGCTCCTTGCTCTCGCCCCTGCTCTGCGTCGCTCCGAGCGCGCCCGGCCGCTGAACGTCATTATCAGCAGAACGGGAGAACGGGAACGTCACGCTCATCTGCGTGTGGGCCACGGTGTCGGAACGGTGCTGGGCGGTCGTGGGCGGAGCGGTCATGAGCCTGTGACGTCCCTCGGGTGCGTGCGGTGGGCGCGGCCCGTCCGGCACACGCCGTGGCTAGGCTACCCGTCCGTCGTACCCTGAGTCTGGTCGCGGACCTGGTGCGAGACTGCAGGCTGCTTCACGGCTTCGACGCTGCTGGCTCCTGCACATGGGATGACAGGAGGTGCCGCTGGCATCAGACCATCCGCGTCATGTCTCTTAATAAGTGACATAGAGACAGGGACGGTTCCTACTGCCCTGTCCATCCCAGCAGCAGTGCGACCGACGACGGCACCCCGGGATGTAGACCTGCGTCTACATCCCGGGTAGGATGGCTGCATGCAGACCGTCACCATGCGCGAGCTGAAGCAGAATCCCAACGCTGTGGTCGAGAAGGTGCTGACCCAACGGGTGGTTTTCGAGGTCACCTCGCGCGGCCGCCCCACGGGCGTCGTCTTGCGTGTCGCCAACGACCCTGACCTGCAGAACCGGGCCGATCCTGACCTGACGGCCCGCATCAACCAGGCATGCGCGCTGGAGGCGGACGGCGACGAACGCGCTGCCTTCGCACAGTTCGCTGCCGCCCAGCTGGCCGCACGCACTGACGAGGAGTGGTAGTGCACCGGGGGGAGGTGTACTGGTGCGACTTCGGACAGGCTGAGGGTCACGGGTCTGCCAAGCGCCGACCTGTCGTGGTGGTGTCTGGCGAGTCGTTCGTGGCCAGCAACCTGCCTACGGTCGTCGTCGTCGCATGCACCACGAACCTGGCCGCCGCCAGGTACCCCGGCAGCGTCTTCGTGCCCGTCGGCACCGGCGGCCTACCCCGCGACTGCGTGGTCAAGACCACCGAGATCGCCACAGTCGACCGCTACCTGCTGCTCGACCTCGTGGGCACCCTGCCCCTGGACGTCATGGCCGACGTCGACCGTGCCCTTCACCTGTCTCTGGGTTACTGAGCACCCGCAGACCGCCACCGTAGGCTACGGGCTTGTCGACGACGGCACCGTGACCGTCGCGTTCCCGTCGTCCAGGTGGTTCATAAGCTAAGCTACCCGTCTACGTCGTGCCGTAAGGTCCAGCTGTTCCTCACTGGTGTCGGGATGCCACGCGGTCGTCGACGACCCGTTACGATGCGAGGTCCGCAGCGTCGCAGACAAGGGTCAGGGACTTTCCCCGACGGCCCCCCGGCTCTACCGACACCACGACCAGATCTGCAAAACGATCCATCTGCGCAATGTACTTCGCAGGGGGCGCTGGATCATACCCCGCGACCGCCACCTCGTCGACCGTCTCCAGAGTGGTCGCATCAAGACGGTAGTACCGTGACGAATAAGCATCCTCCACCACCAGGAGCTCATCACCGGGGCAGAAGAAGCCCGAATATCCGATGAATGAGTACTCCTCCCCCGGGAACAGGTCGTCACGAATCGCCGTAAAATTCCCCGACGACCACACTCCGACCCTTCCTGGACTACTTTCCGCCTCGACCGACACCACTCGTTCCCCCGTCGAGTCCCAGCCCAGAGGTAGCCACCCTTCGGGCAGGAATCTTGTGACCTCCAGCGCGCCACAGCCGTCTGCGTGTACCACGTAGCTGGACCATTCAGCCGACGTGGTGACGACACCGACCCACACCGTGTTCGGGCGCGGTGCCGGGTCTACGTCGCCCGACGTGCCACCGTCGATCACCGCCTCAGCGGTCGTCTCGCCCGAACGCCAGTCCAGCCAGGTCACTGACAGGTCTTCCTCGGACAGGTCGCGCAGAACGCACAGGCCACCGCGAGCGACGGCGAACAGGCAAGAGGAATCACGGTTCCCGGCAGACGCTGGGAGAAAGTTCGTGAGGTCGGAACGGTTCCAGACGATATCGCCTGCCAGGCTGCACCGGCTCACACCCGACTCGTCGGACCAGACGAACGACCCGTCCGCCACGATACCGAGCCGCCGCCCCATCGGCACCGGCTCCGGCACCCGCCACTCTGCCGGAGACAGCTCACCGTTCAGGCCGACCTGCAGTACGGCACGTTCGGGACCGACTGCCACCAGACCTGCCGGGGACTCCATGAACTGCCACTGCCCGGTCAGCTCCCGCCGCGGAGACACCTTCACCATGCCCCAAGTCTGCCACCCGCACGACGTCGCTCGTGGTCACCCCGTCCCGCCCAGCCCGCAGGCTCCAGAATGATTGACCAGATCGAGGCCCCAGACGTCACCTAACGTCGCTGGTGACCGATGACCGGGCTGGTCGTCGGTGTACGAACCACCAGGTGAAGACCAGGAGGGGGACGAGCAGAAGCGTCCGCCTTGGACAAGATCGGGAGAGTAGAGGGTTCGGAGGCGACGATGTCTCCGGGGTTGTCGGGGTCGTACCAGACGTCGATGACGTCACCTTCTCGGGACCTCTCGATGAATTCAGAAACCCCTTTGAGACGGCCAGACCACTGCTCGGGGTGACCGTCCGCCATGTACGACACGGTGGCCTAGGTGTGGGTGACGTCGAAGCTCTCGCCAGAGTTACGCCAGCTCGTGTAGGTCGTGGTTTCACGTTCGAGGTGCTCGATGGTGCCGGTCGTCGCGACCCAGTCGGATGTTCGCTTGTACTCCTGCAGGTCGCTCCAGGCGAGGAAGGTCAGCCCGACGGTGACCAGGATCACGACGACAGCGACCTTGGTCCGCCACCACCAGCGCAAGCCCATTCAGAGCACCGCACCGACGATGGCGACGGCCGGGTTGACTTCGCCGCGCACAGCGGGTGCCACCAGCGTGCCATGCCCACCGTCCGGTGGATAGGGAGAGTTCATGCGAGCATGCTACTGTCTGCTGCGCCGCGGCATGGGCAGCTTCGTGCACGGATTCTGTCACATATGTTTCTGCCTGAAACATATGGCTGGCCCAGCCGTGCCCCTGGTCAGCGATCGACTATTCCTCCTCGTGCAAGAATCTGCGAACGAAAGTGGCGTACGCCTCTCCGGTCGGCAGCTCGAGATCGACCGCGACCCGGCGGCGGGTCACGACCACCGGCTCTTCGGTCTGAGGGTTCTGGCCGACCTTGGCGTACTCTTCCCAGAAGAGTCCGACGCCCCGCTTCTCCCAGGACGGCAGGTCGTTGTAGTTGATCCCGTTGGCGAACAGGAACTCGTTCTTCTCGGCCACGGTCATACCGGCCAAGAACGCTGTCGCGGAACGCGGGCTCTCACCCTGGGTGCGCAGCATCCAGTAGCAGTGGGCGTTCAGCGAGTTCCGGTGGGCGTCCTCGTTCCGCCAGCGGAAGTAGTCGACGACGAGATCGACGTTCGGCAGCTCTGACACGCGGCAGTCGAAAGCGGCGGCGCGGCCGAGCCGGAGCGAGAAGACTGCGCTGGCCTCGCCTGCCAGGACCGAGACGAGCTTCCTCGTCTTGCGCCCGAAGGACGTCTCGTCCAGGTGGAAGAGCAGAGAGATCTCGTCGCTCTCGGTGTAGCCGTACAGGATATTGAACCCGCAGGTCATTACGTGCTCGGTCGTCTGGACCATCAGGTCGCGGAACGCCTCGTCAAAAGGAGCCTTGAACGCACAGGTCTCCTTGGTGAGCCTGGTGAACCCTCGGCCGTCGAGGCGTGCCACGATATATGTCTGCGGCGGGACGCAACGATCGTTGGCCGTCTCGTAGACACGCATCCTGGAGTCCAGGTCGTCGAACTGCATCTGTACCTCTACATCTCGTGGAGCCGGTCAGCGGCTCTCGTCATAGGTCTCCACCACGAACCCACCATCGTCTCCGATCGAGACGAAATGAAGCTGGTCGAACCCCTCGTCACGGCTCGGCAGCTCGAGCCGTGCATACGTACCGAGCACTCCCCTGTCCGGCACCCGGTCAGGCCCGCTGCGTCGCCGGTTTCGTTCGAGCGCTTCGTGGACGGACGAGCGAAAATAGTATCCGACAACCGCGAAACCGGCGCCCTTCGACTCCGCGATGTATCGTTGCCGGTCCGCCACGGAGGGGTTCGTGTTGTCAATCACGAAGGGCTGCCGTGCCTCGACGCACGCCGCGACGAGCAGTCGCTCACGGTGCCTCGTCTTCAGCATGTCAAGGTTGACCCGAACGTGGGAGCGGAAGAAACGCTGCCGGTAGAACTCGCTCTTGCCGGTCGCCTGCACACCAATGAATATCACTGCTTCCACGCGCCAGAGCCTATCAGCGCAGCGCAACCGTATTTCCGCGTCCCGTCCGCCGACTACAGAGCCGTCTGGGCCACCGGGAGACACTGTCTCACCGAGGGCGCGCTGACCCGGTCGATGAACTCCTCAAGCCGAGACCTACCGACCCGTCGGCGCCTCGCGAACGATGCGCAGCGTAGAAGGCCAGGCACGGACGGGTCTACCTCGGCTGGGCGCACACGTCGCACGGTTTCTTCGACAGCTTTGCTGAGGGGACAGCGGGCAGCGGGATGGTTCCCTGCTGTCCCGTCGCCTGCCATCTATCCCAGCAGCAGTGCGACCAGTGGTGCGGGAACGGCCCAGACCGCCCGGGTGAGGTCGAGGACGCTCTTGGTAGCCAGGACACCGCCGCCGTACTTGCCTTGCAGGACCCGGGCGTCACGCTGCCAGCCGGTGTCGATCCATTTCGACTCGAGCGGGGTGGTGGTGGCCGATCCCGAGGTGGTCGGTACCCGAACCGGGGCGAGGTCGACCTCGGCCGACTCGGTACGGGTGTACCCGATCGTATCGTCGACTGCCCAACGACCTTCGTCGAGCGCGTCGATACGGCGGGCCAGAGCCACCGCAAGCACAGACTCGTTGAGCTGGGTGAAGTCCGGCTGGTCCAACCCCGGACTGATGGTGCTCGGCGCCCAGGCCAGAACTGGGTCGACGAGGTAGAGCTTGTACTGAGCGCCAGGAACAGTCCGACCGTGCTCGTCACGTCGATGGCAGCGCAAGGCGGCGTGAGAGCCGGTCAGCCGGGCGATACGCCTGTCGAGTACCCCTCTGCTGCATCCCAGAGCCAATGCCGTGCTGCGTAGGTTGAGGGGGCTGGTGGCACGGTCTGCCAGCTCCGCGAGCAGCAGCGGCAAGGACTCGACAGGAGCCTCGGGATCGGTGTCGGTGCGCAGCCAACCGACCAGGTCGTCGACGAAAGCCCTGCTGACAGCACCAGTCTTGGTGTGCTCGGCAGCGGCACGGGGGAACCCGCCGCAGGTGAGGTAGCCCTGCCAGGCCAGGTCGTACTCGTCAGCCAGGAAGACCAGGTCGGTCAGGGCACGACGGACTTCGTCGGTCTGCAGCTCGGCGGGGTGGACGGCCGCGGGGAGCGGCAGGTCGGGGCAGGTGGCCGCGGCAAAGTCGCGGAAGGTCATGGGCAGCAGCTGGCGGATACGCCGTCGGCCGCTGGTTCCCGCACGCCCGGCCATGAGGTTGCCGTAGATGTTCTCACCACCCGCCCAATGACTTCCGGTGGCGACTACTGTGTCGTCACCGAAATCGGTCAGGTCACGGGCCTGCTTGAGGACCGTCGTCCAGCCAGGGATATCGCTGATCTCGTCAAAGAACCACACTCTCGGCCGGGAGGTGTTGGCGTCGACTGACGCGGTCAGGGCTCTTCCCAGGGTGATAACCCGGCGCAGGTCCTGGTCACTCATCCCGTCGCAAGGCACGTGGACCAACTGCCTGGGATCGATATCGTCACGTCCGCACATGGTGGCCACGGTGTCGAGCAGAACGACAGACTTGCCGACCCGTCGTGGACCGTTGAGAACTACGAGGCTGTCGTCAGGCACGCAGGTGGCGACGTCGTCCAGAACCCGGGACCGGTACCCGAGGTCGAAGACGCGCCGTTTGGTGAGCAGCCGGTGCGAACTTGTCCATGCCGTCGCCTCCCGTCGCGTCGAAGCAGCAGTCCACCAGGGGTTTGCAAGGGACAGGAGTCGTCTGATCTGGTCGTCCCGCATGGACCAACCCTAACCCATGCGCGCCAGAGGTGGGGGGGTCCGAGAGGGGCGACGCGCCAGAGGTGGGGGGGTCCGAGAGGGGCGACGCGCCAGAGGTGGGGGGGTCCGAGAGGGGCGACGCGCCAAAGGGAGGGTCCGGGCCTGACGTGCAGCATGGAAAACATCGCCAGTGCGCTCACTGACCAGGGACGAGCCCGAGCCGGGAGAAGATCTCACGGCAGGCTGGACGCCGACGCGCCCCCTCCCACAGCTGCCGCAGGTATGCCTGGAACCAGTCGTGCTGGTCCGCCGCCTCGGCGAACCCACGCAGCAGGACCAGCCACGCACCCGCCGACTCGTAGTAGTGGCGGCCCGTGCTGACCAGGCTGGCGTCGACCAGTGTCTGGTAGTGCGGCAGCACATCGGCAGGGTGTACCTGGCCGCGCGCCGACAGGAGACGCTCCCAGACGCCGCGACCAGGCTTGCTGGCAGCACTCTCGGCGAACTGCCACGCTTCGTCGACCCGGTCCTGGTCGAGCAGCACCACCACCCACTCGGTCGGGGCTTGGTCCGCCATCTGGGCCTCGGTATCGGCACGCAGCTGGTCCCACTCGCCCTGGTCAAGCGCCGCCTGGTGCAGCTGGACGTAGAACGCCTGGCCCGGCGCCGCCCGGAAAGCCTGGGCACGCACCCGCAGCGCCTCCTGCCCGTCACCCCGGGCCAGGGCCGCGTCGGCCAGGTGGTCGGCCAGCTCGGAGTACCACGGGTCCCACGGTCCACCGGGCCCGAACGCAAAGCCGCGCCGCGCCTGCTCCAGCGCCAGATCAGGCCGCCCGATCTGCGTCAACGGCCCTACAACCTTCCAGCACTGACCTCGTACCTGGCATCGTTCGCGGCGGTGACGTTGCGACGATCGTCCACGATGCAGTGCGGCCATCGTCCACTACCTCAGCGACGATCGTCCACGCTACGGTGCGGCCATCGTCCACGGAGTAGTACTATCGAACGATGACGGAGAACCTTGTAGTCCGGCGCGCGGAGGGCCTCGTCGAGCAGGCTGTCGCCGACACCAGAGTTATCCTGCTCAACGGTGCACGGCAGGCGGGGAAGAGCACGCTGGCCCGTCAGGTCGCGCGCCGTCACGACGCGTCATGGCGTAGCTTCGACAACCCACAGACCCGGTCAGCCGCCACGTTCGACCCCATCGACTTCGTCCGGGCCGACCAGATGATCGTCATCGACGAGGTCCAGCGCGTTCCCGATATCCTCCTGCCTATCAAGCTCCAGGTGGACGAAAACCCGCGGCCAGGTTCTTTCCTGCTGACCGGGTCAGCTCGCGTCATGGGTCTGAAACACGTTACCGACACCTTGCCAGGCAGAGTCGAGACCATCGAGCTGTGGCCGTTCTCGCAAGGGGAGATCGACGGGGCGCCGGACGATTTCGTGGACAGCGTGCTGACGGATCCGCTCGCTCTTCGTCCGACCTCCGAGCTGACCAAGCACGACTATGTCGAACGCGTCTGCCGAGGCGGCTTCCCCGACGCGGTGTTCCGTCCCGAAGGTCGTCGATCCGTCTTCCTGCGCAACTATGTCGCCGACCTGGTCAACCGCGAGGCGACGCAGGTGGCCGAGATCCAGCGCACACCCCAGATGCGCACGCTGATCCAGCTCCTGGCCGCTCAGGTCGGTGGGCTGCTGGTCCCGGCCAACCTGGCCCAGACGACCGGCCTGTCGAAGACGACGGTCTCGAAGTACCTGGCGGTTCTGCACGAGGTCTTCCTGATCAAGATCATTCCTGCATGGTCACGCGGCGCGACAGCCAGAGCGGTCAAGACTCCGAAGCTCGCCTTCGTCGACTCAGGGCTCGCCGCACAGGTCGCTGGTCACGACAGTCGTTCCCTGCTGCGAGCCGACGCCCTGCTCGGAGGTCTTCTGGAGAACTTCGTCGCCATGGAGCTGGCCCGCCAGACCAGCTGGTCGACGACGGACGCCGAGGTGTTCCACTACCGGACGAAAGACGGGGTGGAAGTCGATATCGTGCTCCAGGACCGCCGCGGGGCCGTGGTCGGGATCGAGGTGAAAGCGTCGTCCACCGTCGTCAGCGCCGACTTCTCCGGTCTGCGGCACCTGGCCACCCGGCTCGGTTCCGACTTCCTCGCGGGCATCGTGCTGTACACCGGCCCCGAGACGCTCAGCTTCGGGCCCAACCTGCGGGCCATGCCGGTCTCGGCCCTCTGGCAGACCCAGACCGCACGTCGCGAGCACTCACCATAACCTTCGAGGCGAGAAGACGATGGTCCGGAACGACGTGGCAGCCGCGGGCCAGATGGTTGACTGGTGCCATGACGATCTCGGCGACAGCGGGCTGCCTGGTGCTCGTCGTGGTGTGCGTCGTGCTGAGCAGGCTGCTGGTCACCGAGAAGCGGGCCCGGGCTCGGCGGACGGCGATCACGTCCCAGACGGAACGTGCCCGGATCGCCGAGCTGGCGGTCGCCACGGAACGCAACCGGATCGTGCGGGAGATGCACGACGTCCGCTGCGTCGGTCGTCGAACCGGAATCCCTGCTCACCGCATGGTGACCGTCGAGCTCCCGTCGTCCTGCGTGGGACTACTGTTCAGGGGTTACGACGAGGTTCCACCGCTGTGCTACCCGGACACCGGGCTACGGTCGCACACCGGTCGGGCATGAAAGGAATCAGTGCTCATGAGCATCCCGTACGGTTCACAGCCGGGGCCGCCTGTTCCGGCAGCGCAACCCCCGCAGCAGCCTGGACCGGCACAGAACCCTGTCTACCAGCAGGCCACCTGGGGTTCCGTTCCCGGACCGCCTGGGTCGTACATCCCGCCGCAGGCGGCCAGCCAGCAGGCATGGACCACCCATGCCCAGACCGCGACCAGCAACCACACGGCTGTACCGCGGTCGACGCCGTTCGTGCACCTGAAGCACAGGGGTGGCGCGTTCACGCTGGAAGAATGGCCGATCTTCTTCGCGAGCGCAGGTGTCTTTATGCTCGTCGGTGCCGCCCTGCTGCTGTACTACAAGCCGATCGACACCGCCGCCGTCCTGGCAGTGGTCCTTCTCGTCATGGGTGCCCTGTTCCTCTCGGGGACGACGGCGAAGACCGTCTTCGACCCCGCGACCCGGACGGTCACGTTCCGGAGGATGACGAAGACGGTCCGTCGGTTCGACGACTTCCGCGGTTTCGAGATGGTCAAGCTGAAGTCGACTCTCATCCCCGTCGGAAACCACCTGAACATGATATTCGAGACAGACGGGCGGACCCGGCCGATCCGGATCAAGACGTACGGGCCCGTCTACAGCACCAAGAAAGCCCAGCAGGTGTGCGACGAGATCCTGACGGCCATGGGGGTTGACGGTGCGACCGGTCGTTGAACCAGACAGGATCGTCTACCAGCCGTACCTGCCGAACAGGAAGTGGAACGTCGGGGCTGTCGTCGTCGGTGCGGTGGTGTTCCTGGTGGGGCTCTTCGTGCTGCCAGAGTCTCAGATCCGGTATGCCTGTATCGGGATCGCACCCGTGGTGGGCGCCTACGGGCTCGTCCGGCTCCTTTTCTTCGACGAGATCACCCTGACCTTCGACGCGGTCGAGCGCTGTGTGTTCAGGAAAGGCCTGCTGCTCCCCCGCCGGAGGGTGATGCGGTTCGACGACATCGGATCGATCGCTCCCGCAAAAGAGGACGGGAGGCCGTACTACCGCCTCACGCGGAAAGGGAACGTCTTCGCCAAGGGCGTGAGGATCTCCCTCGACGACAGCGAAAGCTTCGAGCGGCAGATCCTCCCCGCCATCGCCTTGATGCTGCGCACCCCGCTCGACACCAGGACCGCGACCAGCACAGAGACGATGTTCACCCACCTACGCTACCCGCCCGCGTAGTCCCTGCTCACCGCCTGGAAGACGATGGTCCGGAACGACGTGGCCGCCGCGGGCCAGATGGTTGACTGGTGCCATGACGATCTCGGCGACAGCGGGCTGCCTGGTGCTGGTCGGGGTGCTCGTCGTGGTGTGCGTCGGGCTGAGCGGGCTGCTGGTCACCGAGAGGCGGGCCCGGGATCGGCGGACGGCGATCACGTCGCAGACGGAACGGGCCCGGATCGCCGAGCTGGCGGTCGCCACGGAACGCAACCGGATCGTGCGGGAGATGCACGACGTCATCGCCCACTCGCTGGCGATCATGATCGCCCAGGCCGACGGCGGTTGTTTCGCCGCCGCCGATACCGACAAGGCCCGACGGACGTTCACCACCATCGCCGAGACCGGTCGGGGTGCGCTGGTCGACACCCGGCGCATCCTGGGGATGCTGCGCAACCCGGCCGCGGCGGCCGACTTCTCCCCCACTCCGGACGCCGACGATATCGACGCGCTGGTCAAGCGCGCCGAAGCGACCGGGCTGCCCGTCGCCCTGATCAGCGTCGGCGAACCGGTGACGCTGCCGTCGGCGGCCTCGCTGGCGCTGTTCCGCATCTGCCAGGAGGCGATCACCAACGTGATCAAGCACGCCGGGAGCGCGGCGCCGTGCGTCGTCACCCAGAGCTGGCGCGCCGACGACGTGGTGCTCTCCGTCACCAACGAGAACACCAGGCCGGTCGGCACGGTACCGGTCGGCGGGCAGGGCCTGGTCGGGATGCGCGAGCGCGCCGAGCTGGTCGGCGGCGAGCTCACCGTCGACCAGCAGGACGGGCGGTTCCAGGTCAGAGCCGTTATCCCCTACTCCGCACCAGAAGGCTGGGACGAATGAGCGCCGACCAGGACGTCACAACCCGGGTCGTGCTCGTCGACGACCAAGAGCTGGTCCGGGCCGGACTGGCCATGGTGATCGACTCCCAGCCGGACCTGGCGGTGACCGGGCAGGTCGGCAACGGCACCGAGGCGGTGGCGCTGCTGCGGGACCTGGCCTGCGACATCGTGCTCATGGACGTGCGGATGCCCGGTATGGACGGGGTCGAGGCCACCCGGCAGATCCTGGCCGAGGCCGACGCGGCGCAGCGCTCGGCACCGCGCATCGTCATGCTGACCACCTACGACCTGGACGAGTACCTGCTGGCCGCGATCCAGGCCGGGGCGTCTGGTTTCCTGCTGAAGAACTCCCGTCCGGACTCCCTGCTGGCCGCCATCCGGACGGTGCGCTCCGGCGACTCGGTGATCGCCCCGTCAGCCACCCGACGCCTGATCGAGCACCTGACGGCCGCCCGGACGCTCTCGGCCGCGCCCGACCCGCTGGTCGCCGACCTCACCGAACGCGAACGAGAAGTCCTGCTGCTGCTGGCCCGCGGGGGCTCCAACCAGGAGATCTCCGCCCAGCTCTACCTCAGCGAGACCACCGTCAAGACCCACGTCCGCCACATCCTGGCCAAGCTGGGCATCCGCGACCGGGTCCAGGCCGTGGTCTACGCCTACGAGTCCGGCCTGGTCCGCCCCGGCGACTGACCTCCTGGTCCTCGGCGTCGAGGACCAGGAGGCACCTGTGCGCGTCGGTCGACCTGTCAGGCCACTCGAGTGCCCTTGGGCAGCGCCCGGTACGGGATACGCAACCGGCGGACCGCTACCCAGAAGAAGAGACCACCCAGGAGCAGGTTGACACCCAGGCCCCACGGCCACACCGGAGCCTGGCTGAGCTCTGTCGGTGGCACCTGGCTGACGTAGTCAGGGCTGGAACCGTCGGGCGCCGTGATGACCGTGGTTCCGACGGTCCTGTCCTGCCAGACGTCGTACCCCATGTAGGAGTAGAGCCAGGCACACTCGTCGACGACCAGCTCTGGCCCCTGGGCAACCTCCCGCACCGCCAGCCGGATGGTAGCCAACGGGTTCGTGTCCTCCTCGCCCCAATATCGCGGAGGTCCGCTCGACGACACGGGTGCCGCGTCTGCCACCACCACGAACGGGTTCGGGACCACCATCCACCACACACGTTCTGTGTGGGCTTCCCAACTGGTGTACTCGTATTCGGTGCACTTCTGGACCGGCGGGACCGGGAAGTCTTTCGCGGTCGCTTCTTCCTCCCCCTCCCATTCGTACCAGAAGGCGTCTGGATGGTCCTCGTACCATGCGAAGAGGGCCTCGTCCCACTCGTCCTGCACGTGTTCCGGGAGCCCGTAGGCATGGATGGTGGTCTCCCTCACGGTCAGGACTGTGGCCACGGCTGGCACGATCAGCGTCAGCAGGCTCAGGGCGGCCACGACGACATAGGTCATGACCGTCGACGCGGCGGAACGGTTGAACAGGGCCGAGAACCCGAGGCCGACCGCGCACACCACGGCTATCTCGGCGAACACCACCGCGAAGCAGACCAGCGTCCGCAGCACCGGGATGCTGCCGATCACCATCGACCAGACGAGGAACGGCAGCGCTGCCACCATGAACGCGCCGGCGATGCACCAGGCAGCGACCAGCTTGCCTGCGACGATCTCCGCCGAGCTCAAGGCGGTGGCCTGCAAGGTGGCGAGCGTCCCCTGGTTCCGGTCACCGTTGATGGAGGTGGCCGTGAACGCCGGGGCGATCACCAGGCCCGCACCCAAGATGAACAGCACGATGATCCCGAAGACCATCGGGCCTGCCGGTGCCGGGCCGAGGTACGTCCCGGTCATGTCGTACCGGTCGTTCCACTTGCTGTTCGAGGCGACGAGCAGCGTCGTCATCGCGCCGATGACGACGAACCAGGCGACGAGAGCCACCAGCCACCGTCGCGAGCGGATCCGCTGGCTCAGCTCTAGACCGACCACCGTCCTCAGGCCGTGGAACGACAGGCGCCAGGTGTTCATCGTCGTGCTTCTCGTCGGCTTCTTCTGCGTGGTCGTGGCGCTCATACTCTTTCCTCGTTCAGGGCCAGGTACGTCTCTTCCAGACGCCCGGCGACGGGTGCGATCGTGTGCAACGGGACGTCCGCCTTCACCGCGGCTCTCACCAGCTGTACCGCCGAGTCCCAGCTGGAGAGCTGGACGAGCACCTCGGGGCTCCCGCTGTTCTGGGTGTAGGGGATGTCCACGCGCTCCAGGAACACCCGCAGGGCGACCGGGTCGGCAGCCTCCAGCCGCCAGCCGCGCTCGGCGGTCTCAGGCTGCACCTCGGCGTCCACCGTCCGCCCCTGGGAGACGAAGACAGCGTGGTTGTAGACCTCTTCGAGATCGGAGAGGATGTGCGACGACACCAGGACCGTCTTTCCCGCCTCGGCGAGGGACCGTAGGGTGTCGCGCAGCTCGACCCGGGACCGGGGGTCCATCCCCGAGGCGGGCTCGTCCAGGAGCAGCACCTGCGGGTCGTGGACCAGCACCCGGGCCAGTCCCAGACGCTGCTTCTGGCCTCGCGACAGGACCCGGGCCGGGCGGTCGGCGAACTCGGCCAGGTGCATCTGGTCCAGCAGCTCGGCGGCGCGCTCCCGTGCGGCGCCGGGGGACATCCAGTGGGCCCGTCCGAAGGTCGTGAGGATCTGGCGGCAGGTCAGCGAGTCCCAGGTGCCGAAGATGTCCGGCATCCAGCCCACGGTCCGGCGCACACCCTCGTTGTCGTGCAGCACGTCCAGACCGGCCACCGTCACCTCACCGGTGTCGGGCTGCAGCAGCCCGGCCAGGATGAGCAGCAGCGTCGTCTTGCCCGAGCCGTTCGGCCCGACCAGCGCGGTCACCGACCCGGCCGGGACGGTGAACGACATCCCGTCCACCGCCCTGACGGAACCGAAGCTCCGTCTGACGTCCCGGGCCGTGATCCCCGGCGCATCGGGCGCTCCAGGCTCTTCCAGGTCCAGCGTCGTCGTCTGTGGTTCGTCCATACCGGCAACCTAGGGGAGCTCCCACCGCCCCGGCATCGTCCTCGAAGGCCGACCCGCTCCTCCTTCCGGACGACCGCCCGTAGTCCGAGCAGGTAACGTCCAGGGGGTGGCTAGAACTCTGGTCGTAGCGATGGGTGTCGTCGTGCTGGGTGCGGCGCTCGGCGGGTGCGACGCACCCGGAGATGATGCGGCACCCCCCACCACCACGGCTGCGATATCCGCGCCGCTCGCCCCGCCGGTGACCTTCGCAGTCGGGGCGGTCAGCCTGACGGTGCAGCCGACAGCGGCGTTCACGGCCGCCGGGGGCACGCTGAGCGTCACCACCGATCCCGACGGGTCAGCCCGGCTGCACGTCACCTCGTCGGTGACGGCCCGCCAGACCACGGCGACCCTCACCGGGCCGGACGGGACGACCCTGGACCCGCTGCCCGACGGGTCGCTGCTGGTCCGCGCCGACGACGGCAGCCTGGTGGCCGGTATCACCGGGACCAAGGCGCGGCTGGACACCACCGACGGCACGGTGAGGCTGTCCGCGTCCGGCGGCGCTGAGCTGTGGCTGGCCGATACCGCCGTGACCAGCCTGGACTGGGGCGAGCGGGAGGGCGGCCGGTCGCTGGCGGTCGCCCCGACGGCCTGGGGCCGTTCCGCCTCGCAGGCCGCCGAGGAGATGGTGTGGGCGGCCGTCGCCGCCCAGCCCGAGGCCGGTACCCCGTCGATGCGCGACCAGCTCGACTGCCACCGGTTCGGCGCGCCCGACAAGCCCACCTGGAACCTGGAGCCCTGGCGGCCCAAGGTCGACTGGATCACCCTCCTGGCCGCCCGCTGCAACCCCACCTGAGCCCTGATCCACCGATTTCCACCTACTACGCGCCACCAGCCGGGCGCGCTGGCTGCGTTGTCGCTGCTCAACGGGCCTCCAGCCCGCCTTCGCTGCTCCGCCTTGC
>WRMB01000005.1 GCA_009777345.1 Micrococcales bacterium
GCCACCGCCACCGCCGTCGACTGGACCCCGTCGGTCGCCCTGGCCCGGATGCTGCCCCTGGTGCGCACGGTGCAGGCCGTGCACGAGCACCTCAACGTCGTGCACCGCGACATCACCCCGAACAACGTGCTGGTCGACGCGGCCGGGCGGCTGCTGCTGGCCGACTGGGGCATCGCGCACACCGTAGCCAGCGACCAGACCTCCACCCACACCCAGCTGGTCGGCAACCGCGGGTTCTCGCTGCCGCCGGAGATGCTCGGCGGCAACCCGTCCGTCGGGAGGTTCACCGACGCCTGGTACCTGGGCTGCGTGCTGGTCTGGATGCTGACCGGCCAGCCGCCCGGTCCGCGGCACGGCCCCGACCTGCTGCCGGACGGGCTGCCCGGTGGACCGGCCGGAGCAGACCTGGGTCTGGTGGTCCAGGGCCTGTGCGCACCCGACCCGCGACAGCGGATGTCCCTGGCCGAGGCCACGTCCCGCCTCGACCGTCTGGTCCAGCTCGCCGGGCCAGCCGACTGGGAACCGGCGCCACCGGCCGAGGTGGTGCGCCCTGGTGCTCCGACACCTCCCAGCCAGCAGCTTGCGTCCCCACCGTCACCGGTCGCCGGGCGGCGACGCCTGCCGGGGTGGGTCGTGGTCGGCGTCGGGGCCCTGCTCGTCGCGGCCACCGTCGTGGGGTGGTCCCTGAAGCGCCACGCCGACAACGTCGTCGCTGACCCGTCACCGACGGTCTTGTCCTGCTGGGACGACCTGTCCGTCGGCCGGTGTCCCAATATCGGATCGAAGACGCTGCTCAAGACGTTCCCGGTGAAAGCCGATGCGCCGGAACCGGAGTGCTACGAGGCCGAG
Organism: Micrococcales bacterium; assembly: GCA_009777345.1. Classification (GTDB taxonomy): domain Bacteria; phylum Actinomycetota; class Actinomycetes; order Actinomycetales; family Cellulomonadaceae; genus Cellulomonas. Next base: position 850 of record WRMB01000005.1, read on the forward strand.
ACCCCGGACGACCCGGAATACCTAGGGATGGGCAACTGGTTCGACCACTGCATCTGGCCGGACGAAGACACGCAAGCCCAGGTGATCCCGTTCCGAGACCATGAGGCCATGGCTGGGTTCTTCCTCCGCCACGAGTTCGAGCAGGACGTCGCCGCTGTGCCGTCATTCGTCGACGGTCCGCGCGGACCGGTGTTCTCCCAGCCGGTCGACGAGACCATGAACGTCGCGTACTGCTACGACGAGCTCCCGGTCTGCATGCTGGTGTCGGGCACCCCGGACACGATCACCCAGACCACCGACCGTTTCGACGTCATGACCGTCGACGAGGCCCGCCAGCTGAACGAGGTCCTGACCGACAGTGCCGAGCTGTAGGCCGACGGGCGGACCACCGAGACCCTGACGCGTCGGCTGCTTGTCGTCAACGACACTTGACCGACAGCCATGGTCGAGGGACGAAGTTCCGGCGTTCCTGCAGCGACGCATTCGCCACGCCGGTCAACCTGGTGCTTCCGTCTCAGCTGGTCGTCTCTGGTCGGGGGACGGGTGGTGGGGCCTTCGGACGGGAGCGGCGGAAGGTGCGCTTGGTCCACCTGGTCAACGGGTTCTCGACCCACAGGTAGATGCCGTGCCCGACGGCGACCGTGACGAACCAGGTCACGGTGATGGTGACCGGCGCGCCCAGCGACAGAGCCTTGTCCAGGACCAGTATGACCGCTGGTGCGACGATGGGGTGGAACAGATACAGGGAGTACGAGCTGTTGCCCAGCTGCACCCCGACCCGGGCCGGGCCGGGCATCGGCAGGGCGGTGAAGGCCAGCATCGCCGCACCCAGCGCCAAGGGCAGCGGGTCCAGCGGGAACCACCCCGTCAGTCCGGGCAGCAGCCACTTCGCCAGCGCCACGACCGTCAGCCCCCAGGTCAGAGCCTGCGTCAGCCGTCGGTGCCTGTCGCCCCAGACGACCACCGTCCCGATCACCATCCCGACGACGAAGTAGAGGTTGTAGGCCCGCGTCATCATGTCGAGGATCGGGTCGGTCGGCTCTACCACCCGGCCGAGCACGTACAGGCCGACGATGACGGCCGAGGCCCAGCGGGCGGGCCGTCCCCTGGCCAGCATCACCAGCGCGAAGAGCGCGTAGAAGAACATCTCGTGCAGCAGCGTCCAGCCGACACCGTGGATCGGGGCGTAGGGAAGCCCCGGATCGGTGGCGCCCTCAGGGTTGAGCGCGGGGACGAACAGGAACGACTTGACGGTGTAGACGACGTCGAGGCTGGCCCCCTCGGAGACCCACGGCAGCGTGATACCGGAGCGCACCCGCTCCACGACCCAGGGCAGGCCGTAGAAGATGGTGGTAGCGACGGCCGTGGCCAGCCAGTAGAGCGGGACGATGCGGATCAGCCGCCGGATCGCGAACTCGCGGGAGCCCGCAGCGTCGCGCGTCAGCCGGGTCGAGGACATCACCATGACGATGCCGCTGATGACGAAGAAGATCGGGACCCCGATCTCCCCGAAGTGCCAGACCCGCACCGAGTCGTCGACGTACTTGCCGTAGTAGAGCGTCGAGTGCGTCACCAGCACCAGACCCGCCGCTACGAACCGCCCCATCTGGATGAACTCGCTACGGCCGGCACTGGTAGGCGTGCTGGCAGTCATGGCACCTCGTTCCGTACCGGGCGCGACACTGGTCCACGCAAAAGGGGAGTACCACACTGTAGCTGCCACCGTCGCACCGTCCGTCGCACCGCCCACGGGTTCACCCCGGTGCCGCACCCCGCGTTCTGTCGGTGAGAGGTGGGCTTCCACGCGAGCGGTGGGCTCCCAAGCCCAACGTTCACGTGGAAGCCCACCTCTCGCCGACGGCTGCGGACTTCTGGCTGAGGCTCTCTACGGCCGGGTGTACTCGGCGACGACCGAACCGGTCGCCGCGCCGATCATGCCCTGGCCCCGGGCCAGGCTGCGGCGGCCGCGGGCGTGGTGCTCGGCCGAGCCGGTGAGGCGGCCGACTGCCGCCCGTCCGGCTCCCCCGACGACGCGCACCGCCCCCCGGCCCAGGCCCTCGGCGCGGACCCACCAGCGGCGCGGGCCCGGTGGGGCCAGGGCCACCTGCACCCGGACGGCGGAGTTGCCCGAACGGCGGGCCCGGGCCAGCACCCAGGAACGGGTGAGCCGGGAGGCGGGCACCCGGTCGACGACGACCGCCTCGTCGCACCACACCATGGCCACGCCCCGGCGGTGCAGCGTCCGGGTGAGCATGGTGTCGGACCCGCCGGTGAGGCTGAACGCCTCGTCGAAGCGCACGTCGTCGGGCAGCTGGGCCAGGTCCAGCAGCAGGTTGTTGGTCGCCGCCACGTCGATCGGCGTGCCGGTGGGCAGCCGCCGCCGGTCGAAGAACCGCCCGGCGGCCAGCCAGGCGTCCGGTTCGACGTCGAACGCCGAGACCACCGCCCCGGCCACGACGCCCGCGCCGGTGCGCCGGTGGGTGTCCAGCAGGGCTGCCAGCCATCCGGGCTCGGGGTGCTCGTCGTCGTCGACGAAGACCAGCAGCGCGGCGTCGGTGCTGTCGTCCAGCGCCCGGTTGCGGCCCGCCGCGATCCCCGGGTGCGGTTCGTGGACGTACCGGACACAGTGGTCGGCACTGTCGTCGGCGAGAGCCGCCACGGCCTCGGCGGCCGAACCGTCCGGGTCGTTGTCCACCACCAGCAGGCGGGCCGGGCGGTCCACCGTGCCCAGCTCGGCCAGGAAGGCCGGTACCGCCCGGGCCAGGTCGTCCAGCCGCCGGTAGGTCAGCATCGCCACGACCACCAGACCGTCCGCAGCCTGTGCCACCGCTCCTCCGCGCAGGTCAGGCGCGACCCGTCGGCCACGCACCGGCCCCGAGCCTACCTGTCGTCACACGACCCGGCTCGCGCCAACCCGGTGCGAGAGACGGGCTTCCACGTACCGAAGCTTGACCCTCGAGGCCGCACCCGGGTCCGCTGGGTAGGGTGGGCGCGTGAAGCACGTCGTCATTGCGCACCCGTCGCCGGACCTGTACGGGTCGGACCTGCAGATGCTGGAGTCGGTGACCGCCGCCGTGGACGACGGCTGGCAGGTCAGCCTGGTGATGCCGTCGGACGGGCCCTTGGCGCCCCGGGCGGCCGAGGCGGGGGCGCAGGTGCGGATCGCCGACTTCCCGGTGCTGCGCAAGGCGTTGCTGCACCCCCGGCGGCTGTTCGGGTTCTTGGTGGCGGCTGGCCGGGCGACGGTCGCCGCGCGGCGCTGGTTGCGCCAGGCCGGGGCGGACGTGCTGTACGTCAACACCCTCACGCTGCCGACCTGGGTGCTCGCGGGGCGGCTGGCCGGGGTGCGGGTGCTGGTCCACGTGCACGAGGCCGAGGAGGACGCCCCTCTGGTGGTGCGGGCCGGTCTGACCGCGCCGCTGCTGGCGGCGCACCGGGTGGTCGCCAACTCCCGCACCGCCGCCGCGGCCCTGGCCCGGCCCTTCGGGGCGCTCGCCCGGCGCACCCAGGTGGTCTACAACGGGGTGGCCGGTCCCCCCGGACCACCGTCTCCCCCGGACCGCGGTACCACCGTGCGGCTGCTGCTGGTCGGGCGGCTGTCACCCCGCAAGGGGTCCGACGTGGCGCTGGAGGCCGTGGCCCGCCTGGTCGCCGACGGCCGGGACGTGACGATCGACCTGGCCGGCACGGCCTTCGCCGGGTACGAGTGGTTCGCCGACGGTCTGGCCGCCCGGGCGGCTGAACCGGACCTGGCCGGACGGGTGCGGCTGCTGGGCTACGTCGCCGACCGCTGGTCGGCCCTGGCCGACGCCGACGTGGTGCTGGTCCCGTCCCGGGTGGAGCCCTTCGGCAACACCGCAGTGGAGGCCATGCTGGCGGCCCGGCCGGTCGTGGTGTCGGCCACGCAGGGACTGGTCGAGATCGTCACCGCCGACCGCACCGGCCTGCTGGTACCGGTGGCCGACGCGGACGCTCTGGCCGGTGCTGTCGCCCGGCTGGCCGACGACCCGGCGCTAGCGGCCAGGCTGGCCGACGCAGGCCGCCGAGAGGCGCTGGACCGGTTCGGCGTCGCCCGGTACGCCCGCGAGCTGACCGCTCAGCTCGACGCCCTGCTCCAGACCGGCTGATCCCGCCAGGGCAACGCCCAGTTCAACTCACGGCCGACTGATCACCGAGACCGGCTGGCGGTCCACCCAGACGTTGCCCGTGAGCGTGAGGTTCGGCCGCGACGACGCGTCGACCACGATGGCGCACCCGGCGTGGACCTGGGTCCGGGTGAACACGTTGGAGTCGAAGACGAAGCCGAGCAGCGGCCCGTAGGACTTCTGCGCCAGGTTCACCGAGCAGGAGCCGTGGCTGACGTGGTTGCGCACCATCCGCACATTGCCCACCGGACCCATGTCCTGCGTCACCTGGAGCGCCGCGTTGGTAGTCGACTCCAGCCGGTTGTGCTCCAGGGTGATATTGCGTCCGGCCTGCACCTGGATGTTGTCGTCGTGGGACGGGCCTTCATGATACGGGTCGTCGTTGTAGTGCAGGTTGTCGTGCAGCCAGGAGTCGCGCACGGTGACGTTGTCGCCGACGATCTTTATCTGGTCGACCACGTCGTGGATGTTCACCCGTTCCAGCGTGAAGTTCTGCCCGATGACGCCGTCGACGTAGGCCGACGGCTGGGCGGCGTAGATCTCGGAGTCCTGCACCGTCACCGAGTAGCGCGGGTCGTTGACGTACAGCAGCGACATCGGCGACGTCAGGTACCGCCCGACGATCTTGCTGTTCTTGATGACGACGTTCCTGGCCTCGATCCGCACCAGCCCGCGGATCTCCAGCGCGTTGATCACCGTGCCGTCCTGGGTGATCCTCAGGTCGCCGGTGTGGACGGTCAGCACGGTCCCCGGTGGCACACCGGTGGTCGTCGCGTTCGGCCACGGCTCGCCGGGCAGCGTCGAGGTCGGGGTCGGACTCGGAGTGGGGGTCGGGGTGGGAGTGGGGGTCGGAGTCGGGGTGGTGTAGGCGACGGCCCGCACCGTCAGGCTCACCGGGGTGGTGGTGGAGGCGAACGTCACGCTGCGGCTGGCGTTGAGCTCGACGGTCAGCAGCCCGCTGGCCAGCGCCGAGGTCGGCACCGTCAGGCCGTCGGCGCAGGTCGCGGTCTGGCCGGGGCAGACCAGGACCGTCGTGGGACGGGCCGCGAACCGAGCGCTGACCTGCAACGTCACCGTGTCGGCCGCAGCCGGGACGACCGCGGGGAGGCTGACGGTCCGCGGGGTGCCGGGAGCCAGCGGCTCGCCGCTGAGCAGGGTGGCGTCGATAGCGGTCACGGCCCCAGGGCTGAGCGTGCCCGAGGCATGGGCGACCATGAACAGCGCACCGACGACCACGCCGACGGTCACGAACGACCAACGGCGCCAGCCGACAGCCAGCTTCATGTGCACCTCTCGACGGCCCGTGCAGGACAGGGACGACAATAGGTTATCGGACCCGTCACGGGTTCCGTCAACACTCCGGTGAAGTCACCCGACCGACGGCGGTCTTTCACGACCTCCAGGACGAGGGCACGAGGCCACCAGACGGCTCAGCTGCGCGCCGCCACGACGACTTCCCCGTCCACCCAGGCCGAGCCGCTCCACGTGGCCCACCGGTTGTCGCTCAGCGACAGCGTGCTGTGGGACGCCGAGGAGACGGTGATCGCGCAGTTGTACGTCGAGGTGCGGGTGAACCGGTTGTTCCGCAGGGAGACGTCGCGCAGCGCACCCTTGCCCTTGTCTGCCAGGTTGAACGAGCAGCTGCCGCCGCTGACGAGGTTGCGGTCCACGGTGACCTTGGAGACCGTGCCCATGTCCTGCGTCACCTGGAGCGCCGCGTTGTGCGACGACTCCATCGTGTTGTGGGACAGCGTGATGTTGGAGCCCTTCTGCACCTGGACGTTGTCGTCGTGCGTCGGCTTGCCGCCCTGCGCCGGGTCGTTGGCGTAGTGCAGGTTGCGGTGCAGCCAGGAGTCCCGCACGGTGACGTTGTCGCCGATGATCTTCACGTTGTCGACCACGTCGTGGATGTCCACCCGCTCCAGCGTGAAGTTCTGCCCGATGACGCCGTCGACGTAGACCGACGGTTCGGCGGCGTAGATCTCGCAGTCGGTCACCGTCACCGAACCGGACGCCGCCACGTACAGCAGGGAGTTGGCCGACGAGATGCGCCGACCGGTGATCTTGCTGTTCTTGATGACGACGTTCTTCGCCTCGACCCGCACCAGCCCACGGATCTCCAGCCCGTCGAGCACCGTCCCGTCGCCGACGACGGTCATGAGGTTGCCCGACCACGTCGTGCCTGGCGGGGTGCTGGCCGGTCCGTCGACCACCCGCAGGCTGGTCCCCGCGGGCACACCGGTGTTCGACGCCCCCGGCCAGCCCTTGGTGGGGATGGGCGGCGGGATGGTCGGCCCGGCGGTCTCCGACGGCGCCGCGGTGACCGAGGTCTCCGAGACCGACGGCGTCTCCGAACCGGTCACGGCCGGTTCTGTCGGGGCCGACCGTTCCGACGGTGACCCCGTCGAGGCCGACGTCCGAGGCGACGTGGTGTGCCCGACCAGGCTCACGGTGACCCGCGCCGCGCTCGCCGTGGAGTGCAGCGTGATCTGGCGGTCGGCGCCGACGAGGTCCACCGTGGTGGTGAAGGCGTCGTACCTGGCCGGGGTCGGCGCCGCGTCCTTGCAGGTGGACGTCGCCGTCGACCCGCCGCACACGGCGACCCGCGTCGGGTCGGAGGCCCGCTGCACGACGACCCGGAAGGTCGCCTGCGACGCGTCGTCCGGCAGGGGATCGACCTGCACGGTCACGGCCCGGTCGTCGCCGGGCGCGACCCACCGGGTCTGCGACCAGGTGGTCGACGACGGCTTCGGCCTCCCGGGCTTGGCCCCGGCGACGGCAGCCGAGAGCGTCAGGGCCACGACGCTCACAGCGACGACGAGCGTCGTGGCGAGAACCCGTCGTGACCGGTGCGGTCGTACCGGGCGCTGCATACGGCTGTCCTTCCCGGACCTTCTCGGACCCCTGGCGGATGTCGACTGGGTCACGACCCTATAACGCCCGTCGGCGGGATCTGAGCAGAACGGACACCCGACCTCGGACCAGACACCGTGTACTCACACGTCACCAACCAGGGAAACCACGGTGACCAGTCAGAACGTTCGTCGACCTGTCCGCTGTGAGAAATATCACACCGCCTCGGTGCCGGTACCGGGAGCTTCGGGCAGCGCCCGCATCTCACGGAACCAGCGTATTAGCGCCGCGGCCAGGAACAGTGTCGTCGCGGCCACGACCAGCGTGTACCCGACGACGAACACCGAGACGGCCCCGTACAGCCAGAAGAGCAGGCACAGCAGCCCGTAGTCGGTGGGGACCACCAGCACCGAGCGCAGCCACGGCGCCCGCCCCCCGGTCGCCGCCCGGGACACCACGCCGCGGGAGCGGCGCAGCTGTTCGGTGAGGATCATCGCGAAGAACAGCACCGACGAGACCACGGTGTGCACCAGCGGCACGACGAGCCACCACCGGGGCCCGGTCTCGAACCGGTAGCTGCCCACCAGCAGCGCCAGCGGCAGGGTGACCACCTTCACCGCGTCGACGGCGTGGTCCAGCCACTCCCCGGCCGGGCCACCGGTCCCGGTCAGCCGGGCGACCTGCCCGTCGGCCGAGTCGAAGGCGTAGCCGAGCACCAGCAGCAGACCCACCACCAGGCCCAGCCACCACGACGGCCCGACCAGCACCAGCAACGCGATCCCGCTGAAGGTGAACAGCGCCGAGACCCCGGTCACCTGGTTGGGCGTCAGCCCCAGGCGGACCGCGGCGGCGGCGAGCAGCCGACCCAGCCGACGGTTGACGAACCTGGAGTACGCCGGTGCGCTGCGCGCCGCGCCCTTCTGCGCCGACGCCAGCGCCCGCAGGTTCTCCCGATAGGTACCCGTCACCGTGCCTCCGTCCGTGGCTCTGGAGCCTGCGAGCCTTGTCCCTGCGAGCCTTGTTCGCGCGCCTGCGTCCGCACCGGTCTGCCCCCGCGACGCCGACGTCCGGACGCGCTGGGCCGCACCCGCCGCGCGGCCAGGTCCTGTGCCAGGGTCTGGTAGGCCGCCGCGACATCGTCCCAGTCGTAGTCGCGGGCCCGCGCCACCAGCGCCCGGCCGCGGGCCGCGACCGCGTCGGTATCGGCCTCCGCCTGGGTCAGCAGCGCCGCCAGCGAGGCCGGGTCGTCGAAGTACCGGCCGTCGTCGCGCAGCACCTCGCGGTTGAACGGCACGTCCCAGGCCACCGTCGCGGCGCCCGCCCCGACCGCCCGCAGCAACGACGGGTTGGTCCCGCCGACGCTGTGCCCGTGCACGTAGGTCAGGGCGTTGGCGTAGAGCTGGTCCAGCACCGCCGCGTCCCACACCCCGCCCAGCAGCCGCACCCGCGGGTCGTCGGCGGCCCGGGTCACGGCCTGGGTGTACGCCGTCGAGTAGGGTGCCGACCCGACGACGACCAGGGGCTTGACGGCCGGGCTCGCCACATAGCCCTCGACGGCCTCCAGCACGTGGTTCTCCGGTTCGAACCGGGCCACGACCAGGTGGTAGCCGCCCGGCGTCAGGTCCAGCCCGGCCAGGGCCTCGTGGCCCGGGTCGATGACGGGCGCGCCGTAGGCGATCTGCCGGGTGGCCGCGCCGAACTCGGACGCGTAGTAGTCGGCGATGCCCCGCGCGTCGGCGATCAGCGCGTCCGACCAGCGCACGGCCAGCGCCTCGGCCACCCGGTAGTAGCGCCGTCCGGCTGGTCCCCACTTCGCGCGGCGCCACTCCAGCCCGTCGACGTGCGTGGCCACCGGGATCCGGGCCAGGCGCAGCCCCGGCAGCAGCGGGGCGTTGGCGGCGTTGAACACGAACGCCACATCGGTGCGGTGCCGCACCAGGTGGCCCACGGACAGCGCGGTGTGGCTGAGCGTCTCCAAGGACCGGCGGCGCAGCGCGGGCAGGTGCACCAGCTCCATGCCCAGGTAGCGCTCGGGGGCGGCGCGGCGGCGCTGCCCCCGGGCGGCCGCGGTCGGGCCGGACGGGTGACGGCAGTACACGCGTACCCGGTGCCCGGCGTCAGCGAGCCGTCGGCCGACCTCTTCGACGGCGGTCTCGAAACCGCCGTAGCGGGCGGGGACACCGCGGGTCCCCACCATGGCAATATTCAGGGGCACTGTACGCACCTGTCCCCTCGTGGCATCGTCGTCCCACGGTGGCTGGTTTCGACGACCCTCACCGCTCGCCCTCTACTCTATTCCAGCGCCCGATGCCGCACCGGGCGAAGGGCCACGCGCACCCATAGGCCTCGGACACCTTTCCGGTCGAAAAGGTCAGTAGGCCCCGTGGCCCTTGAGCACCGCCCGGCCGGTCTTCCACAGGATCATCAGGTCCATCGACACCGACCAGTTGTCGACGTACCGCAGGTCCAGCGCCACCGAGGCGTCCCAGTCCAGGTCGGAGCGGCCGGACACCTGCCACAGCCCGGTCAGTCCGGGGCGCACGTGCAGCCGTCGGCCGACGTGGTCGGGATAGGCGGCGACCTCTTCCAGCAGCGGCGGACGCGGGCCGACCAGGGACATATCGCCCTTGGCGATATTCCACAGCTGGGGCAGCTCGTCGATCGAGGTGCGCCGCAGGAACCGCCCCACCGGGGTGACCCGGGGGTCGGCCCGCATCTTGAACAGCAGCCCGGCACCCTCCGAGGAGTCCTTGAGCTTCTCCTTGCGGGCCTCCGCGTCGACGTACATCGTGCGCAGCTTCCACATGGTGAACGTCTTGCCGTCCAGCCCGACCCGGGTCTGGCGGAAGAACGGCCCGCCCGGGGAGGTGATCACCACCGCGACCGCCGCGACCGCGATCGGCACCGCAGCCACGAGCAGCCCGACCGCGGCCAGGCTGCGGTCCATGAGGGACTTGGTCAGCAGCCGACGACGCGGTGCCTCGACCTCCACGTCCAGCAGCGACACCCCGGCCGCCGGACGCAGCGTCAGCCGCGGCCCGGCCACCTCGACCAGGTCCGGGGCCACGACCAGATCGGTCTTGGCCCGGCCCAGCGCCCAGGACAGCCGCCGCAGCGCGTCACCGGACAGCGTCGACATCGACAGCACCACGACCTCGATGCGACGGTCCACGGCCACCTGCACGATATCCGCCAGGCCGCCTGCCACCTCGATACCGCTGACCCGCCCCAGCGCCTGGGGGTCGGGCAGGCAGGCCGCCACCGGCTCGAAACCGTGGTACGGCGAGGCGTGCAGCTTGTCGACCAGCCGGACGACCTCGCCGACCCGCCCGACCACGAGCGTCGGTGCCATCGCCTCGCCCCGCTCGCGCGCCCGGTGCAGCCGCCGACGGCGACCGTGCCGGTCCGCCCAGCTGAGCACCCACAGCAGCGGCAGGCCGACGAAGACCAGCCGCCGCGGCACGTCCAGCTGCCAGGTGAAGGCCGCGGCCATCAGGCCCAGCCCGAGCAGCAGCGTCCCGCGCAGCGCCGACTCGAACTCCACCGACGCCGACCCCAGCGACTTGCGGATGTACCCGCGCGAAGCGGCGACCAGCACGACGAACCCGGTCCCGGCGATCGCGCCGAAGCCGAGGCAGATCCAGCCGTACTGCTGGGTCATCGCCGCGGTGATGGCGAAGGCGAGGACGAAGTCGGACAGCACCGTCGAGCGCACGTAGCCCGGGGCGACCGCCCGCCACCGCCGCTGCCCGTCGTCAGCCGCGACCGTACGCGCGACGTACGGCTGGGACGACGCCCAGGACCGGCGGGGTTCCCGCGAGGGGGCGCGACGCTCGATCGTGGGCGTGGGCACGTCGTCGGTGACGTACCCGGCGCCGTGGTCATCAGCGACCAGCGCCATGGTGACCTCCGCCTAGGATGTATATCCAGAGCACAGTAGTGCCACATTTGCCCCCTAACTAGCTCCGTAACCTACCTGTGACCGATTTGTACCCTCTCGTCCGGGCGAAGATCACTCGTACGGCGCATGGAAGGTGCGCTGCGCGACCTCCAGACCAGCGTGGACGAGCGTCTCGACCGCGTCGGCGGCCCGGTCGACCACCCAGCCCAGCTCGCGGCGCTCGGCCGCGGCGAAGTCGCCGAGCACGTAGTCGGCCGGGTCCTGGCGCCCGGGCGGACGCCCGATCCCCACCCTGACCCGCAGGTAGTCCCGCGTCCCCAGGGCCCGGGAGATATCGCGCAGACCGTTGTGGCCGCCCTCCCCGCCGCCCAGCTTCAGGCGCACATCGCCGAAGCCGATGTCCAGCTCGTCGTGCACCGCCACCAGACGGTCCGGCAGCACCTGGAGGTAGCGGGCGACCTGGCCGACCGGCCCGCCCGACTCGTTCATGTACGTGGTCGTCCTGGCCAGCACCGCGGCCGGGCCCGGCACCCCACCCGGCAGCACCCCCAGACGCACCGCCGCGGTGACGGCCCGGGGCCGCTGCCCGCCCGGTCCGGACGCCTGGGTCAGCCGGGCACCGGTCCGCCGGGCCAGCTCGTCGAGCACCATGTGCCCGACGTTGTGCCGGTTCTGGCCGTACCGTGGCCCAGGGTTGCCCAGCCCGACGACGAGCCACGGCCCGACGGGGGCGCTCATCGACCCATCCGTGGTCGGCCCCGACCGCGCGGGGGTGTCACGCCTCCTCGTCGGCAGCGGCCTCGTCGGCGGCCTCCGCCTCGGTCTCGACCGGCTCGGCGGTCGGCGCCGAGACCGTCACGACGATGTGCTCCGGGTCGGAGACCAGCGTGGAACCGGCGGGCAGCGTGACGTCGGCGGCCCGCACGACCGTCCCGTCGGCCATCCCGGTGATGTCCAGCTGGACCGACGACGGCAGGTTCGTCGCCTCGGCCTCCAGCTGCAGCTCCTGGGTCTCCACGATGTGGATCGTGCCCGGCGCGGACTCGCCGACGACGTGCACCGGCACGTCCACGGCGATCTTCTCGCCCCGCTTGACGATGAGCAGGTCGACGTGCTCGATCACCTGCCGCACCGGCTCGACCTGCACGTCCTTGGCGATGGCCAGGGTCGTCTTCCCGTCCAGGACGATCTCGAACAGGGCGTTGGTGCGCTTGAGCGCCATCATCGTGGCGTGCCCCGGCAGCGCCACGTGCACCGGGTCGGTCCCGTGCCCGTACAGCACGGCGGGAATCTGGCTGGCCCGGCGCAGCCGCCGCGCGGCCCCCTTGCCGAACTCGTTCCGGGCGGTCGCGGTCAGTGTCACATCAGCCATGGTCGGCTCCCAGGTCGTCAGAGGTTGGGTCGTCGAAGATCAGTCCTTAGCCTCGACGCGGGACGCCGCACGAACCCGTCGATCACGGAGGCGCACAACCTCCCTCGCCGAGGCGCGCCTACTCTACCCGACCAGGGGAGCCCAGACGCGCGGACACCGTGATCGCATCCTGCACGACGACCTGGGGCTCAGCGACCTGGATGCCAGCCGGCAGGATGTCCGTCAGCGGGACAGGTGTGCACCAGATCTCGCTGATACGCCGCCGCTGGGAGAGCAAGAACACGGCAACCAGCGGATTGGCACTGGTGATACTGAGGCTGGCCAACCGCACGTCGTCGTCGACTCTCACCGTCGCCCGCAGACGTGCGCTCGCTGTCACGAGACTCTTGCCGATACGCAGGAAGCCGTCGATGAGCACATCGCCGTCGCAAGTCTGGTCCAGGACCAGCCGGTACGACACGAGGCGGAGTCGGTGAGGCGCCAGGGCGCTGCGCACTGCTCCGCCGACAGCCTCGACTAGCGCTTCGCGTGACGCAGAGAGCCGGACGAAACCGTGGGCGCCGGAGGCGTCCGGGACTTCGATGCCCACCGTGCCGGGCACGGCAGTAGCCCAGTCGAAGGCGATGTCGTCGAGCTCGAGGTCGATCTCCACCGGCACGCCCCCGACGGTGAGGGGATGCGCCCGCACGGTGAACTGTCCGAGCCATCCAGACTCACGTGCCACGACCTGGAGCGACCCGACCGCCTCGGCCGGGTCCATGGCGCCGTCGGCGTCCATGTCCACGTCAAATATCGTCCCGGTCAGGTCGAGATCGAGCCAGGTGATATCGGCACCGTCCATCTGTGCCGATCCGTCCAGCGCCACGGTGAGGCCGCGGTCGGCGGTGGCCGCGTCGCGCAGGGCGTCGTCGATACGCCGGACGAGCTCGGAGCCATCACCAGGGCGCCCGAAAGCGCCCAGCCGGATGTAGGACGTAGGCACCTGCCCGAGTCTACCGACGGCACACGTCGGCCTCGGACTGGCGCATCGTCGGGCGTTGCCGTCGAAGAGGGAGGTCACGGAGCCGTCGTCGAAGACCTCGCGGATGGCCCGGGCCAGGACCGGGGCGATGGAGACTATCCACCACTGGTCGCACGACTCACTTCGTCGCGTTGGGGTGGTGCGTGTGCACGTCCATCAGGTGCACGGTGCCTGGGCTGCCCGAGGTGACGTAGTACCAGATGCGTGCGCCTCCTGGTAGCTCGTACTGGCGCCGCACGTGCACGACGCCGCCTACCGTCACCGTGCTCAGGTCGTCCTTCAGCGGGTGGCAGGTCGGGGTGCTCGCCTCAGGGTCGCGTGTCAGGGCGTCCCAGGCGTCGGCCAGGGCGTTGAGGGTGGTGGCACGCAGGTCGCGCCACCCCTTCTCGGCCTGCCGGGTGGCGAAGACGATGCGGTACTCGGTGCGTCTGGTCGGACGTTCGACCCCCTGGTCCTTGGCCAACGTTCAGCCCTGCGCGTCGGGTCGCTCAACGTCCACCGGGGTGTCGAGCCAGTCGTAGTCGTCCGTGGCCCATCCGGCGGCGTGCGCCTCGGCAGTGGACTGCCAGGCGTGGATCAGCGTGGCCAGCGGCTCGAACCGGGCGACGCTGGTGCAGGCACGAGCCGTCTCGACCAGCTCGGCGGCGAACCGTTCCTGCGCGGCCTGGCTGAGGAACAGCAGCCACGGGAACGGGCCGCGCAGCCTGGCGGCGAACGAGTCGGGCCAGTCGGTCACCGCCACTGCGATGATCTGCGAGGCCAGGGCCAGACCCGCCCGGTCGGCATCGGCCTCGGACTTGCGCATGAGGACCAACGCCTCACCGTCGCGACGGGTGATGGTCACCGGACCACGCTCAGCCGCCTGCGCGACGGCCTTGGAGTCGCGCGACAGGTCCGAGAAGCGAACCCGCTGCTCGATCATGGGAGCGTCCATGAGAACCATGATGTCAGAATACGTTCAGAACTACAAGACCCTGCACGTCCGGCCGTTCGACATCTCAGGCTAGGCGTTGCCGTCGAAGAGGGAGGTCACGGAGCCGTCGTCGAAGACCTCGCGGATGGCCCGGGCCAGGATCGGGGCGATGGACAGCACCGTGAGGTTGGCGAAGTGGTGCTCCTCGGGGATGGGCAGGGTGTCGGTGATGACGACCTCGCGGGCGCCGCAGCCCTGGAGGCGTTCGGCGGCCGGGTCGGACAGGACACCGTGGGTGGCGGCGACGATGACGTCCTTCGCCCCGGCGGCCTTGACCACCCGGACCGCCTCGACTATGGTCCCGGCGGTGTCGATGAGGTCGTCGACCAGCACGCAGGTGCGACCTTCGACGTCGCCGACCACCCGGTTGGCCACCGACTTGTTGGGGCTGCGGATGTCCCGGGTCTTGTGCACGAAGGCCAGCGGGCCGCCGCCCAGCTTGGCCGCCCACTGCTCGGCCACCCGGATCCGGCCCGCGTCCGGCGAGACGACCGTGACATTGCTGACGTCCACCCGGCTGCGCACGTACTCCACCAGGATCGGCTGGGCCCACAGGTGGTCGACCGGGCCGTCGAAGAAGCCCTGGATCTGCGAGGTGTGCAGGTCGACGCTGACGATCCGGTCCGCACCGGCGGTCTTGAACAGGTCGCACATCAGGCGGGCGGAGATCGGCTCACGGCCGCGGTGCTTCTTGTCCTGCCGGGCGTAGCCGAAGAACGGGGCCACGACGGTGATCGTCTTCACGCTGGCCCGGCGCAGCGCGTCGACCATGAGCAGGTGCTCCATGATCCACTTGTTGATCGGCGAGGCGTGGGACTGCAGGACGAAAGCGTCCGACCCGCGCACCGACTCGCCGAACCGGGTGTAGATCTCGCCGTTGGCGAAGTCGTAGGCGCTGGTGGGCACCAGCTGGATGCCGAGGTGGTCGGCGACGTCCTGCGCCAGCTCGGGGTGGGCCCGGCCCGAGACCAGGACCAGCCGTTTCTCGGTGTCGACGGTGACCAGGCCGGTCATCGCGACGGCTCCTCGGCGTCCACGGCCTGCGCCGCAGCGTCGACGGCGGCCTGGGCCGCGGTGGCGGCGGCCGTGCCCGGACGGTGGGTGAGCACCCAGTCGTCGATGTTCCGCTGGCTGTTCTCGCTCAGCGCCAGGGCGCCCGCGGGGACGTCGTGCCGGACCACCGCCCCCGCCCCGGTGTAGGCACCGTCACCCACCCGGACCGGTGCGACGAACATATTGTCCGACCCGGTCCGCACGTGGGAGCCGATCACCGTGCGGTGCTTGCGCACCCCGTCGTAGTTCACCGTGACCGACGCGGCCCCGATATTGCTGTACTCGCCGATCTCCGTGTCGCCGACGTAGGACAGGTGCGGCACCTTCGACCCGCGCCCGATGGTCGCGTTCTTGGTCTCCACGAAGGTGCCGATCTTGCCCCCGGGGCCCAGCACCGTGCCGGGCCGCAGGTAGGAGAACGGCCCGACGGAGGCGCCCGCGCCGACCACCGAGTCCGACCCGTGGCTGCGCACCACGGTCGCACCCTCGCCGATCTCCACGTTGCGCAGCGTCGTGTCCGGGCCGACGGTCGCGCCCGCCGCCACCGACGACGCCCCCTGGATCTGCGTGCCGGGCAGCAGGGTCACGTCCGGGGCCAGGTCCACGTCCACGTCGACCCAGGTCGTCGCGGGGTCCCAGACGGTCACGCCCGCGCGCATCCAGCGGTCCAGGACCCGGGCGTTGAGCTCGGCCCGCAGCGCCGCCAGCTGCACCCGGTCGTTGACGCCGGAGACCGATACCGGGTCGTCGGTCAGCAGCGCCCGCACGTGGCCGCCGTCAGCCCGGGCCACGGCGACCACGTCGGTGAGGTACACCTCACCCTGGGAGTTGTCCCGGCCGAGCCGACCCAGCACGTCGCGCAGCACCGCGGCGTCGAAGACGTAGACCCCGGAGTTGACCTCGTCGACGGCGCGCTGGGCCGCGTCGGCGTCGCGCTCCTCGACGATGGCGGCGACCTCGCCCTCCTCCCGCACGATCCGGCCGTACCCGGTGGGGTCGGGCAGCCGCATGGTCAGCACGGTCACCGCGTTGCCGTCGGTGTGGTGGGCGACGAGCAGCTCGGCGACGGTGCCCGCGTCGAGCAGCGGCACGTCCCCGGCCAGCACGACGACGGTTCCAGACACCGGTCCGGACTGGTCCAGCGCCGCGAGCGCCACCTGCACGGCCCGGCCGGTGCCGGGGATCTCGTCCTGGTCGGCGACCAGCGCGTCCGGGTCGGTCTCGGTGACGTGCGCCGCAACCTGGTCGCGGCCGTGCCGGACGACGACGACGACCCGTTCGGGCACCAGCGCCCGGGCCGTGGTCAGGACGTGGCCGAGCAGGCTGCGCCCTCCGATCTCGTGCAGGACCTTCGGGACGGCGGACCGCATCCGGGTCCCCTCCCCTGCGGCAAGGACGACGACGGCGGCTGGACGCGGAATGGTCACCAGATGCGCTCCCTCGGCGCTCGGCACCGGTAGCCGGTGCTGGTTCTCAACAGGCCGAACTCTACCGCCCGCCAGGCCTCCGAGCGGTACGTCGGCGTTCCCGGGACAAGATGCACGCCGTCTGCGGCACCGCGCGGGGGGCGGCATCGTCCGCACATCTTGTCCTGGGAGCGCCGCAGGCGTACCGCGCAGCTCCGCCCCCAGGATTCGAACCCGGACCACAAGGCACCAAAGGCCTGCGTGCTGCCGTTACACCAGGGCGGATCGCGAGCACTAGTGTGCCAGCACCGGGCGGCGCCGTCGTCGTTGATTTTGGCGGCAGCCTGCCCGCCGCTGCTCCGTCGCGCGTCTCGCGGCGCGGCCCCACCCGGCGCCGCTCCACCGACACGCGGAGCCTCTCGCGGCGTGGGCCCAGCCCGGACGGGGGCATGATGAGGGTCGTGACCGACACCAGACGACCCAGGATGACCGGCCGCGAGCGCCGCGCCCAGCTGGTCGACGTCGCCCGCACCCTGTTCGCCGAGAAAGGGTTCGAGCAGACCAGCGTGGAGGAGATCGCGGCGCGGGCCAACGTCTCCAAACCCGTGGTCTACGAGCACTTCGGCGGCAAGGAGGGCATCTACGCCGTCGTGGTGGACCGCGAGACCCAGGCCCTGACCAGCACGCTCATCGCGGCCCTGGAGACTGCTGGGCACCCCAAGGCCCTGCTGGAGCGCACCGCGCTGGCGCTGCTGGACTATATCGAGGACAACGAGGACGGGTTCCGGATCCTGGTGCGCGACTCGCCCGTGGCCCAGGCCACCGGCACCTTCTCGTCGCTGATCGGGGACGTCGCCACCCAGGTCGAGCACCTGCTGGCGGCCCAGTTCTCCAGGCGCGGCCAGAACCCGCGCACCGCGCCGATGTACTCTCAGATGCTGGTCGGCATGGTGGCGCTGACCGGGCAGTGGTGGCTCGACGCGCGCAGCCCGCGCAAGGACGAGGTCGCCGCGCACCTGGTCAACCTGGCCTGGAACGGGCTGGCCGGGCTGGAACGACGACCCCGCCTGACCACCGCCGAGTAGCCCGGCAGGGGATTGTCACGACATAGAGATTCTCGACGTCGCGTAACCTGGTGGTGTGCCTGATGCATCTTGCGATGAGGTTGCCCGCATCGTCACCGCCTGGCGTCGGGAACGACCGGACCTGGACGTCGGCCCGCTGGAGGTGCTGTCCCGGGTCAGCCGCCTGGCCCGGCACCTGGACCTGGCCCGACGGGCGACGTTCGCCTCGCACGACCTGGAGACCTGGGGTTTCGACGTGCTGTCCGCCCTGCGCCGTCAGGGCCCGCCGTACCGGCTGTCGCCGGGGGCGCTGCTCACCGAGACGCTGGTCACCTCCGGCACCATGACCAACCGGATCGACCGGCTGGAAGAGTACGGGCTGGTCCGCCGCCTGCCGTCGCCCGACGACCGCCGCGGCGTGCTCGTCGAGCTGACCGACACCGGCCGGGCCCGCGTCGACGCCGCGATGGTCACCCTGCTGGAGGCCGAGCACGCCCTGCTGGCCGGGATCCCCACCGACGATGTGCGCGCCCTGGCCAGCCTGCTGCAGGACGTCCTGGCCCCCTTCGACCAGCCCGAGAACTAAGCCTCCCCCGTCCGTGCGCTACCTCTAACCTCGTCGTCAGGCTACCGGCCGAGCTCGACGGACCGGGCGTGCGCGGCCCGGACCGCGGCGACCACCCCGGCCCGGACCCCGTGGGCATCCAGCTCGGCGACGGCGGCGACCGTGGTGCCGCCCGGCGACGACACCCGTTCGCGCAGCACCGCGGGGTGGTCGCCGGTGCGCACCACGAGCGTCCCCGCGCCCTCCACCGTGGCCGCGGCCAACCGCAGCGCCAGGTCGCGGTCCAGCCCGAGCAGCACCCCGGCCTCGGCCATGGCGTCGACGAGGTAGAACGCGTACGCCGGGCCCGAACCGGAGACCGCGGTGACCGCGTCCAGGTCCGGTTCGGCGACCCGGACCACCAGACCGGTCGCGGCGAGCAGCCGTTCGACCAGCGCCAGGTGCTCCTCGGTGGCCGCGGCGCCCGCCGCGAGAGCCGCCACCCCCCTGCCGACCAGTGCCGGGGTGTTAGGCATCACCCGGACCACCGGGGTACCCAGCGGCAGGGCCTGCTCGTAGACCGCCAGCGGGACGCCCGCGGCGACCGACACCACCAGCGTCCCCGGGGCCAGGCCGGGAGCGACCTGCGCCAGGACGGACGGCACGACGGGCGGTTTCACCGCGAGCAGCACCACCGGCGCGGGGCCGTCGTCACCGTGCAGCGCCGCGTCCAGGTCCGCCTGGACCGATACGCCCGCGATGGCCGCCAGGTCGCCGGTCCGCCCCGGGTCGGGTTCCACGACCACGACCTCGTGAGACCCGGCAGCCCGGATCGCCCTGACCAGGGCGCTGCCCATCACCCCGCCGCCCACGACCACGACCCGACCGCTCTCGCTGTGGGACACCACGCACCCTCTCTCGTCTGCGCGCACGTACCCCGGCAGCCTAGCTGGCCGGTGCGGACTTGGTCGGTCCGGGCGAGCTCTCCCTGAGGGAGCGCTGGCTGGCTTCGATCCCAGTCAGTGGGTTCCGCGCCGTTCCACCGTTTCGAAACGGTGGAACGGCGTGGAGCCCACGAACTCACGCAGCCTTATCGGTCTGGTGGTGATGGGGAGGAGGCCGCTCTGGCGCTGACCGCCGGGCTGCCACCTCACGTCGACTATCCCGGGCCTGGTCCGCGGTCGGTGATGATGACCTGGACCTCGCCCACCCTCAGCTGGGTGGTGCGACGCACCTGCAGCGGGATGGTGCCGGACTGGCCCGCACCGGACCAGCGGACCTCCCAGTTGGCCGTCACGCTCACCGTGTAGGCCAGGCCGGGCTGGTGGGCCGAGGTCTTGGTATACCTGTGCCCGCAGGTCGGCGAAGGTCCGGCGCCGTACGCACCGTCGTACGGCGTCCCGGCCGCATTCGCACCCGAGCAGGTAATAGTCGTCCCATCACCCATTGTCCACACCGTCGAGAGCAGAGTACCCGTCGCAGTAACCGACAACGGACCCGACGTACCCACCCGGGTCACCGGGCCGGTCGTAGATTCTCCTGGGTCCGAAGCCCAAAGCCACGTCGGCAAACCCAAGGTTTGCATTGACTCGGGGTCGTCGGTTTTTCCGGTTAAGCCAATCTGCGGGGC
This sequence comes from Micrococcales bacterium, assembly GCA_009777345.1. Taxonomy (GTDB): domain Bacteria; phylum Actinomycetota; class Actinomycetes; order Actinomycetales; family Cellulomonadaceae; genus Cellulomonas. Next base: position 20,812 of record WRMB01000005.1, read on the forward strand.
GCGGATCTGCATTCTTGCTACCGCGTCCAGAGCCGCCAGCCGCGCAGACGCCTGCCCCACCGAGAACGGCGACCAGAAGTAGTCCGACGTCAGGCACAGCTCGCTGTCCGAGCACGGGTAAGGGGTCGCGCACTCGATGATCGCACCCTCGAAGTTCCCCTCGGCGTCCTTGTGCTCGTTCCTCAGCCGCTCGGTCTTCGCCCTAAACACCACATCCTTGAAATACCCGAAAGTATTGTCCTTGTCCAGCACGGTCCTCTGGTAGCACGACCGGTAGTCCCACACCCCACCGAACCCCGACGTACACCTCGTCTGACCCGACAGGTTCCCCACCGGGCACGGCACACCCGGCCTCCCCGAACCAGCAGGACTCCCGTCCTGACCAACACCCACCGTCAGGTCCACCACCTCCGGAATCGCAGACTCCGGAACACTGCTGCCTTGGCGATCGTTGTCCTCCCAGGCCAATGCGGGGCCGATGGCCACTCCTATATACAGCATGGCAACCAACGCAACGATGAGCGTCCGCATCTTCATCAGTTCCTCTTTTCATCCGACGCCAGATCTCCAACCTGGTTTCAACTCGAACAAGTCGCCCCTTCTTGCCAGACACTGCCTGCGACCCGCCACCACTCCTGTCCGAACGGATCTGAGTCATCGATCGGGTTGCCCTGCTCGTCGATAGGCACACCCCGCATGACGGTCACGACGCTGAGCCACGGTTCTAGCGAACCGTCGTGGACCGAGACCCCGTCAGGGCCGATGATGTGCACGCTGCTGCTGTCGATGCAGACGTTCATGACCACCTCCCACTCGTCAGACTTCATCACCGTCAGGGTCAAGATCTTGTCCTCACCGACCTGGTAGTACTGTCCACCGTCGTACTTCTGAGCAGCATTGCGGCGGTTCCATGCAAAGTCGCCGACCAGCAGCGGGATAACCTCGGTATCCCAGCCTCGAAAATAGTCCTGGCCGACAGCATTTTGCACATCCATGTAGTTCTTGTAGGCCGCTTTGGCTGCGGTCACGGGGTCGTACTGCGATGGTGTGGGCGACGGTTCGGGCTTGGCCGTCGCAGGGCGGCTGCTAGTGTCTCGGCTGGGTGTTGGTTTCGGGTCGGCGCCCTGGCACCCGGCTGCCAGCAACGACAGCGCGACCAGACCACCAGTCACCGCGCGGACTGCGACCGTCCGGCGACCCGCTGCGCGACGCGATGTGCTTCTCATGGCCCTTCTTCCTGGCTCGAGGAATTGCCGGCCGCCCGCTGCGGGACTCGGTGTGCTTCTCATGGTCTTTCCTCCTTTCCAGGTTCCTGCCTGTTGCACCTGGCACGGCAGGGTCCTGTGCTGGTCATGGCCTGTTCTGGGACCGTTCGGACTCCGCACCGACCCCGTAGGCGGCCCGCGCGACCGAGTGCGCCGTGCAGTCCTGGGACAGCGGCAGAATCCTGGCGTCGTAGCGCCCGGTGACGGTCGCCACGACCTGACCGTCGACCACCTCGATCTTCCCGGTCATCCCCACCGCCGACCAGATACGCTCGGCCGCGGCACTGGCCGCAGCCAGGTCGGTCTGGGACGGCGCCCCGGAGGTCTGGGCGACCAACGGGTCGATCCGCTGCCCGGCCACCCGCGCCGCCTGGTCGGCGGTCCACTGCACCTGGTTCCTGGTCAGCGTCAGCCCGCCGCTCTCGACCACCAGCCCCAGCGCGGCGACGAGCACCGGGAAGACCATCAGCACCAGCAACGCCGACGCACCCTCCTCGTCACGACGCCTGCGCCGCCACACCGACACGAACACGCTACTCACCCTCTCTCCCTGTAGGTATCGATCGCCGACCCGGCGGTCGCGGTCTCCGTCCGGTCGCCCAGACCGGGCAGCCCGTACTGGGCCAGAGGCACCTCGCACGACACCGTCACCGTGACCGTGGCCTCCTCACCGACCGGGACCGCGAACCCGGAGGTGTCCACCACCACCGACGTGCTCGTGCACCTGATGTCGGAGTTGTCCAGCACGATCCGCGCCCCGGACTCCGCAAGGACACGGGCCTGGTCGGCATCACGCGCCAACGAGGCAGCCCGAGCCGCCTCGACAGCCGCCAGGCTCACCGTGTCCCGCGCCGTCACGTACCACCCGGCGGCCACGATCAGCAGCAGCATCACGAACAGCACCGAGATCGTCATCAGCGTCTCCACCGTGATCGACCCGGCCTCGGCCCGAAGCGACCGCGAACCCCTGCCCCGGTCCACCGTCCTCGTACACCCGCTCACGGGCTGGTCCACCTCTCCACCGGCCCCACCGACGTGACCGTGACCCGTACCGGCACACCCGGGACGAGGCTGACCACCTCCCCGGTCACCGTGGCCCGCACCTGCCCCCCAGACACCTGCACGTCCACCTCACGGGTGCGCAGCAGGTCAGAGTGCCCCAGACGGCTCTCCGCCTCCGCTACAGCCTGGTCGGGCGTACCGCCCTCCAGGCTCGCCACGACCACGGCCCCGTTCGCCGCGTTGCGGGCCATGTTGCGCCCAGAAGCCCACAAGGCGACTTGGACGGTGGCCACGATAACGACCAGCATCAGCGGGACGGCCAGAAGAGCCTCGAGCGAATGCTGGCCTGCATCGCGCCGCCCATGGCGAACCACCGGGACTCCAGACCGCCGCGGCGGCCCCACAGGCCGCGCACAGCGCAGACCGCGCACCTTCACCATCGTCATCGCCCTCCCGCACGCGTGGCACACCAAGCCGGCAGCACGTGTCGAACCGATATATTTCGGGACACAGTACACCTGTCCAGGCGTCCCCCGTACGGGTTCCACCCATTTCACCCGCTCCGCCCGACCAAGCAACCTGCGCCAGCCCCGCCTGCCGAAGCCAGCGCTCCCCAGGGAGCGCTGGCTGGCTTCGACCCCAGGTCGTGGGTTCCGCGCCGTTCCACCGTCTCGAGACGGTGGAACGGCGCGGAGCCCACGAACCCACGCGGCCTTATCGGTCTGGTGGTGATGGGGGCACGGCCCCAGTCCCTGCTGGCGGTCGGTGGCGGGTTCGGGCCGGTCTGCGGTGTGGGCGCTCATGGTGGGGCTGGTCGGGGGTTGTGCCGGGGGCGGTAGGTCCTATATGTTGCTTGCGCCTGGTAACACCGGCCTGGGTCTGGGGCCGTCAGGCCTGCTGCGGTCGTGGCGGGGGCGTGCTCCTCGCGGACGGTGCGCGGGAGGTGCGGGCAGTGTCGGGCAGGGTCTTGGGGACTGTGACAGGGAGGGTCGTGTGGGTGGGGTAGATCTTGGGCTGGAGGAGCTGGAGGTCCTGGTCGGGGACCTGCAGACGGCTCTGGAGGAGTTCGAGGGCGCGGTGCCGGTCCGCAAGGGCCTGCAGAGCGCCGTGGGCCGTCCCGACGGCAGGGGCTCTCTGCGCTCCAGGGTGGGCAGCTTCGAGGACAGCTGGAACAACACCCGCGGTGACCTCGAGGACGGGATCAAGAAGGTCCGCGACCACCTGCAGGCGGTCGTCGACGGTTTCCAGGGCCTGGACCAGGAGATAGCCGAACAGTTCGACGACCCAGGACCGTCGGCCCCGGCCGGAGTGTAGGAGGTACGCGGTGGGACAGGACCTGAGGTCGCCGCAGAGGCACGTGCTGCGCCAGCTGGAGGGCAACCCGGCCGACATCGACCGGCAGGCCCGAGACCTGGTCGACGCGGCGCAGGTGATGCGCAGCGTGGCGACCAGGCTGCAGCGTCTGGCCGACGGTACGGACACGGTCTCGCAGGCCGAGTCGATGGACCAGGGTGCCAAGAAGCTCGGACCGGGGGCGCTCGAATGGGCAGCGAATAATGCAAAGGAAATTTCGGGGGTGACGAAGGGGGTCGTCGGCTTCGAGGTGGGGCTGTCCTTTATCGTTGCTGGTGATTTTGTCGCTGACGAGAACGTGTCGTCGTACTCCGAGTGGCGAAACCAGTGGTGATGTCAGTGTCCAAGGCTCCTTCCAGGCGCCCCCCACACAGTAAAGGGGTGTCGGTGTCGGCTCCCACCAGACGTCGCCCGCTCAGCAGGTGGGAACAACGGAGCCGACGGGAGTCGTGGATGCTCGTCGGGTTCGTGAGCTACTTCCCGATTACGATGTTCATCATCAATCCACTGCTTGCCCTAGCCCTGGTATGGGCGCTTCAACTGCCAGACAAGGGTTTCATCACCGGCGCGGGCCTCCAGTTCTGGGTCGCAGCGGCCATCCCCGCGACCGTCTCGGTGATTGGGTTTCGCTACTTTATCCGCGACACAGATAAATTTGCGCCCGCACCTCGGAAGGAGGGGGCGTGGTGGTGGAAGATCCTGTTGATGCTGTTTCCGGGCACGTGGGCGATCTCGCTGAATGGCAGCCACTTAACAGACCCCACAGCCTCAGATATCTCAGCCAGGTTCGCCATCTCCCGTTTCCAGGCCGAGTTTCTTCAGGCGGCCGCAAAACCCGTCCTTGCCGTGTTTTTCGTTACGTTCTTTTCATTGTACGCGTTCATGCTTCTCGAGCGCAGACCGAACCGTCGGTTGCGGGCCGCGGTCGTCGTTGCTGTCTACGTGGTGATGGCGGTCGTTTTCGTTCTCGTTGGAAGGAGCGCTGGTGACGGATACTGGTGAGTCCCCCGCCGTGGAGTATGTGATCGATCTCGACGGCGACTGGGCCGATGATTGGATTGCTGTCCCTCCGGTCTTTCCGTTCGACCGGTGGCCCGACCCGGAGGCCTGGGCCTCGGACATCGCTGCGATGGCGTTCGAGAAGAGTCGCGCTGATCGGAAGTGGTTCAGACTGGTCGCCCTGGAGCTGGCCACCGATCCGCCGGGCGACGAAGACGTCGATATGGTGCTGTGGTACGCACCGCTGGACGGGGGTCGGCACGACTTCGTGTTCCTGACGATCGCCGCCCCTGACCCGGAGCTGACCGACGCTGAGGCCTGGGCGGTGGCGGGTACCGACGAGTCCGAGACACCTGTGCAGGTGACCCGGTACCCGTCCGAGAAGTTCGGCGAGATTGCGCAGTCCGCTTCCACCTACCGCGTGGACGACCAGACGGTACTTGGGCATATCTGTACGGTGGCGGTCGGTCAGACCGCGGTGTTCTGTCTCGAAGCGACGCACACAGACTTCATGCTGCTGGCCCGCATGAAACCCGGGCTGGTCCGTCTGGTCGACGCGATGTGCGAGCTGGTGGGGGACGAGGTCTGATCTGTGAGCGTCACCGACCTGGAAGAGGAGATACCCGGCCTGGACGCCGAGGGACGGCCGGACCCGGCCTATGCCGCCAGTCTGGGACTGGTCGGTGCCAGGTGGGGCGCCAGGTCGACAGCCTTCGTCATCGACGCGCTGCTCCTGGCTGTGCTCGTGAGCCCGCTCGGCTTCGGCGTGGCCCGGTGGGTCGGCAGTGCGCCCTCGGGCCAGACCGTCGGGCCGATGACCACCACGATCACCGTCCTGCTGGCGGTCGGTGGCGGGTTCGGACTGGTCTGCAGCACGGCCCAGACCGCAGCGCACGGGCGACGAGGAGCCACTCTCGGTAAGAGCATCCTCGGGCTGCGGTCGGTCGACGTCGCACAGTTCGGCCGGATCGGGTTCGGCCGTGCACTGAAGCGAGTGCTCGTCCTGCTGGCCAGCTCGGTCTTCTTCGTCGTCATCGGTCCCTACCTGTTGCTCATCTCGGGGGTGTGGGACCGCGAAGGCCGCGGCCGCAGCGTCCTCGACCGCCTTGCGCGGTGCTGGGTCGTCGACACCCGCGACGGGATCGACCCGTTCGACGCCCGGGCACTACGCCGGGCCCGTCGCGCGCTGAACGTCGAGGCGGTCGACACGGAGGAAGACCTCCTGAACCTGGCGACGGGTTCGTCCTACGTGTCACTGCAGGCCAGGTCCAAGGCGGGAGTGATCGGAGCCGGTGGAGTCGGGTCGACATGGGAAGAGATGAGCGGAAAACCCGGCGCGGCCTCGGCCCGAAGCGCCCGGCCCGCCGTGACGACCCCGGTGCGCGCAGGCGCCCCTCACGCCGTGGCGGCCTCGGCCGCACCTGGCAGCGCCCGCACCGCTGTGACAGCCCCGGCGGCGTCCGCTCCCGTGCAGGCTCCCGCGGTGCAGGCTCCCGCGGTGCCCCTGCCTACCGCACCGGTCGGTGCCAGTACGGCGGCCGTTCGCCCCGGGTCGGCCGAGCCGCGTCCCTTGCCCGCAGCGGCCGCCAGGCCGTCCGGTGACAGGCCCGGCGGCCAGGCCCAGCCGTCGGCCGCCTCTGGCCTCGGCCTGACCCTGGTGTTCGACAGCGGGGAACGGTTCAGCGTCGAGCGGTTCGCGCTGATCGGATGCGCCCCGCAGCCACAACCGGGCGACCCGCAAGGATGCCTCGTCGTCGTGGACGACCCCACCGGGCAGCTGGCGCAGACGCATGCCGAGATACGCCCGGCGCGTGGCGCGTGGTGGATCGCCGACCGCGGGTCGTCCACCGGCACGACAATCTGCGACCCGGACGGCAGGACCGTCGTCCTGGCGCCTGGTCAGCACGAACCGTTGAGGCAGGGCACCAGGGTCCGCCTCGGCGGACGCACGCTCGAAGTCCGCCGGGGTGCCCCGTGAAGCTCAAGTTCACTCTCCACCGGTCCCCGCGGGAACAGGTAGACCTCATGGTCACCGCGGACGCCACCGCGACCGTCGGCGCGATCGCCGAGAAGCTGGCCCGGCACGACCCTGCCTCGACGGCCGACCAGCCGGGCGAGCTGACCCTCGCGGTGGCGCCACCCCCCACGTTCGCCGGCATGCTGCGGTCGGTGCGCACCACCTTCATCAACCTCGACCCGAAAGCCCTGATCGCGGACGCACCATTCGGTTCCGGGTTCACCGTCAAGGTGGCAGTCCGACCCCCTTCAGCGTCTCGCACACCCCAGGATGCCGCGGCCGTCCTGCTGATCCGCACCGGGCCCGAGGCTGGGCGGCGCGTCCCGCTCCCCGAAGGGTCGACAGTCGTAGGGCGCACCAAACCAGCCGACGTCCTCATCGCCGACCCGTTGATCTCACGGCAGCACGCCCGCATCGAGGTCGGCCAGGGCATCGAAGTCATCGATCTCAACTCCGCCAACGGGATCCTCGTCGACGGCGGGGAGGTGCAGCGGCTGAAAGTCCTCCCCGGACAGGTCCTGTCGCTAGGGGGAACAGAGATCGCCTTGGTCGAGGTGCCACGACCGGCCGCCAACCGGGTCGCCGAACGCGGCGGGACCCTGGTGTTCAACCGGTCTCCGCGCGTCGAAGACCGCTACCCCGGGCAGAGCCTCAAGCACCCCGCGATCCCGGCCGAGACCGACCCGCCGATCTTCCCGTGGCCGATGATCGTCGCCCCGATCCTCCTCGGCCTGGCGATGTACGCGATGACCCATCGCCCCACAGCACTGCTGATGGTGGCGATGTCACCGCTGATGATGCTCGGCAACATGGTCGGCCAGCGCACCCGGCAAGGCCGCAAGGCCCGGCTCGAGATCGAACGGTTCGAGGAGCAGATCGAGAAGCTCGAGGACACCCTGGCTTCCGAACAGGTCGTCGAACGGCGGATGCGGCGGGCCGAGAGCCCGTCCACCAGCCAGATCTTCTCCGAAGCCATGCGCCTGGGCCCGTTGCTGTGGACCCGCCGTCCTGAGCACTGGAACTTCCTCGCACTGCGGCTGGGCGTGGGCACGGCGCGGAGCCGTACCAGGGTCGAGCAGATCGAGGACCAGCGCGGGATCGTGCGCTACGCGCGGATGGTCGACGCCCTGGCGGAAAAGTTCACCGATATCCACGACGTACCGATCATCGAGCTGCTGCCGTACGCCGGCGCTTTGGGAATCGTCGGTTCCATGGACGACGCGGCAGACATCGCGCGCGGTATCGCCGTCCAGATCTTCGGGCTGCACGCCCCCGGGGAGGTCGTCGCCACGGCCGTCTGCGACCCGCGCTGGACACCAGAGCTGGACTGGCTCAAGTGGTTGCCGCACACGACCAGCCCGCGGTCGCCCTTCCGGGAGATGGCCCTGGCTGACAGCCAGTCCGCCGGTACCGCCCTGCTGAGCGGGCTGGAGGAGATCTGCCTGAGAGCGCGTTCGCAGACCGTCTCGCGACGGGGACCGCTCAGCGACGACAAGACCTCGATGCGCCTGGGAGAGAACGTCGGCCGGGACAGCGGGCCCACCGTCCACGACCTCTCGCTCGTCCTGTTCACCACCCACGACGCACCCGTCGACAGGGCCCGGCTGTCCCAGGTCATGGAGACCGGGCCGGAATCGGGTGTGTACACCGTATTCGCGGCGCCCACCGTCGAGTCCCTGCCAGCCGCGTGCCGCACGTTCATCGACGCCCGCGACGGCCTGTCCAAGGCCAAGATCGGGTCGGTACGGGCGGGCAGACAGTTCGACGGCATCGCCGTCGAGGGCGTCTCGCGCCAGCACGCCGAGACATTCGCCCGGCAGCTGTCACCCGTGGTGGACGCCTCGACCGTCGAGGAGGACTCCTCCGACCTGCCGTCGTCCGTGGCGCTCCTGCAGCTCGTCGGGGGCGGATTCGCCACCGACCCGGACTTCGTCGTCGAACGATGGCGGCAGAACGGGTCGATCACCGACCGGACCGGTGCACCGCAGCGCCGTCTGCGTCGAGCCGGGGGCCTGAAGTGCTACGTCGGCCAGGGCGGCTCGGACGCCATGAGCCTGGACCTGCGCAGCCAGGGTCCTCACGCCCTGGTCGGGGGGACCACCGGATCGGGCAAGTCCGAGTTCCTGCAGGCCTGGGTGCTGGCTATGGCCTGCGAGTACAGCCCGGACCGGCTCACGTTCCTCTTCGTGGACTACAAGGGCGGGGCGGCGTTCGCCGACTGCGTCGACCTGCCGCACTGCGTGGGGCTGGTGACCGACCTGTCGACCCACCTGGTGCGCCGGGCCCTGACCAGCCTACGAGCCGAGCTGCGGCACCGTGAGCACATCCTCAACCGCAAGAAGGCCAAGGACCTGCTGGAGCTGGAGAAACGCCAGGACCCCGAGACACCGCCCGCGCTCGTCCTGGTCATCGACGAGTTCGCAGCACTGGCCACCGAAGTCCCCGAATTCGTGGACGGTGTCGTCGACATCGCCCAGCGCGGACGTTCTCTGGGCATCCACCTCATCATGGCGACCCAGCGCCCGGCCGGAGTCATCAAGGACAACCTGCGCGCCAACACCAATCTCCGGGTTGCGCTGCGGATGGCCGACGAGCACGACTCGGCCGACGTCGTCGGGGACAAGGTCGCTGCGTCGTTCCCGCAGTCCCTGCCCGGACGGGCCATCGCCAAGATCGGGCCAGGGCGTCTCATCCCGTTCCAGTCCGGGTACGCCGGTGGTTGGACCGCCGGCACACCCGAGGAGCCGGAGGTCAGCGTCGCCGAGCTGCGTTTCGGGGCCCCGGTCGTGTGGGAAGAAGAACCGGACACCGTCGACGACGACGACGAGAACCTCGGGCCGAACGACCAGCGGCTCATCGTCGACAACCTCAGGATCGCCGCGACGAACGCCGACCTGCCCGCACCACGTCGGCCGTGGCTCGACGAGCTGCCTGCCGTCATAGATCTCGCGACCATCGGCCGCGCGGGCGACGGCACGATCCCGTTCGGCCTGATCGACGTCCCTGACCACCAGCGGCAGGATGCCGTCACCATCAACCCGGACGTCGACGGTCACCTGCTCGTCTACGGGACCACCGGGTCCGGCAAGTCCGCACTGCTGCGGACCATCGCCACCGCCGCAGCCACCCACGAACCGAAGGGCAACGCCCGCGTGTACGGGATCGACTGCGGCGGCGGTGCCCTGCGCAGCGTGGAGGCCCTGCCCCAGGTCGGCTCGATCGTGCCCGGCGACGACGCCGAACGGGTCCAGCGTCTGCTGCGCACGCTCCGGTCGGTCCTGGACCAGCGGGCCCAGGCCTTTGCGCAGGCCCACGCCGGGACGTTGACCGATTACCGTGAGCTGACAGGCGACCAGGCACCGCGCTACTGGCTCCTTCTCGACGGGCTGGCGTCCTTCCGTTCAGAATGGGAGACCAGGGCACCCAGATCCAGCTATTACCAGCTCTTCATGCGTCTCCTCGCCGAGGGCAGGCCCTTCGGAATCCACGTCGTGGTCACCGCCGACCGCAGCGGGACCGTGCCCACCGCCCTCAGCGCGAACGTCAGCCGACGCGTGGTCATGCGGATGGCCGACGCCACCGCGTACGCCGCTCTCGGGGTCCCCCGGGACATCCTCGACGACACCAGCGGCCCCGGCCGTGTGATCGTGGACGGTCTGGAAGCGCAGGTCGCAGTCGTCGGCGGCAGCCGGAACGTCGCTGACCAGGGGACCGCGCTCGCCGGTCTGGCCCAAGACCTGGCGGGCGCCGGCACCCCACCAGCACCGCCCATCGGCGCGCTGCCCACGCGGCTGGAGCTGACCGAGCTGCCGCGCTCCATCGCCGGGCAACCAGTCATCGGGATATCCGACGAGCAGCTCGCGCCCCACCCGTTCGAACCGCAGGGAACTTTCGTCGTGGCCGGCCCGCCACGCAGCGGACGGTCCAACGCCCTGCGGGCCCTGGTCGCCGCCGTGGTGCGTCTCGACCCGATGGCGGAGTTCTACCATCTCGGAGGGCGCAAGGCGGCGCTGCGCGAATGGCCCGGGTGGACGCGGACCGCCACCAGCGTCGACGAGGTCCGTTCACTGGCCAAGGAACTCGTCGCGGTCGTCACGCTGCCGGTCGCCGACGGTCGTACGGTCGTGGTGGTCGAGAACGTCCCGGACTACGTCGACTCCGACGCCGAACGCCCTCTGAAGGAACTCTTCCAGGCCGTCAACCGCGGTGATCACCTGCTGTTCGGCGACGGTGACGTCTCGCAGCTCGGCTCGGGGTACGGGATGGTCGGCGAGCTCAAGGGCGGTCGACGCGGGGTGGCCCTGCGGCCCGATGCCAACGACGGCGACTCCCTGTTCAAGCTGGCGTTCCCCAGGGTGCGGCGCGACGACTATCCCGAAGGTCGCGGAATATTCGTAGAGAACGGCCGGTTCACGACGGTCCAGCTGCCGTGGGTAGACCCTGCCGAGTGGAGAGAGCTTGCCCAGACCGGGGAGAAGGTCTCCTTCGGGCTGGATGAGCACCGGCGCGCCCGCGCCGGTGATTCGATGAGAGAGAGGGATAGTGATGACTGACTTCAAGGCATCGTACGACGCGATGGAGGCCATGGCGGGCAAGCTCAACACCGGGCGGGACGAGATCGGAGGCGTTCTTGACCGGCTGAAGGGCCAGGTGGAAGAGCTGCTGGGCGACGACTTCAAGACCCAGCACGCCTCGGGAAAGTTCGGCGAAGGTTACCAGGAGCTGACCAGCGGCCTTGGTGACGCGATCAACGGCATCAACGACATGGCAGACGCCCTGCGCAACATGATGCAGGCGATCAAGGAAACCGACGAGGCTCTGGCCGGTCAAGGCTGATGGGCCAGGAGGGGCCGCGGGCGGTTTCGCTCGCGGCCCCTCGGAGGAGCTATCGATGAACAACGTCATGGAGCCGCTGCCCGACCAGGTTGTGGTGACGACCGACGCCCACGCCTTCGCCCGGCGCAGGAACACCCAGCTGGGAATCGTGTTCGTCACCCTGGCTGCGGCCGTTGTGCTCGCTGTCGTGCTGGACACGGTCGAGGGCCGCATCATCATGGGCAGCGCATTAGCCCTGGGTGCAGCGATCTTGTTCTTCGGCCAGGTGTCGCGGGAGCGTCGGCTGGCCGCCGTCGAGCGTCCGCTGGTGCTGGACCGGGCGGGTTTCGATCTCGTCCTGCGTGGTCAACAGCTGCGGTTCTCCTGGTCGCAGCTGCAAGACCTGACGTGCCAGCAACAAGGTGGTCTGTGGTTCAACCACTGGTGGGACCTCGTGTTCGTGCTGACGCCGCAGGCTCGAGCGTCGGTCACGACCTCGCCCACCATAGCCGACCGGATGCTTATGTGGAATGCCGGTGCAGTGCGGTTCAGCCACCCGGCGCCAAGCCCTGACGTCGTCACGGTCGACTGGCTGATCCGACGCTACTGGGCGGCCGCCAACGGTCTGGACTTCTCGACCGCCGATCCGAAGGAGACACCATGACCAGCAGACTGACCTACTCGATGCTGTTCCCGCGCGGCTGGCAGCAGTTCCCCGTGGACGCAGCCGGCGAGAAACAAGTCAGCGCTGCCGCGACGAAACAGGCCCGTGACGTCGGGCGCGCGGACGTCGTGGCGATGATCCGCCAGTACACGCACCAGATGTTCGACCGGCTGCGCAAGCAGCGGGCGGTCGCGGTGCACCTGCCGGTCGGGATGTCCATGACGGCACCCGCCTCGCTCGCCGTCGTTCCCCTGGTTGCCGGCGAGAGCACCCTCGACGCGGCGGTGGTGCGCGCGGCCCGCGGTCTGACCGTCGAACGCCTCGACGTCGACGACACCACCTGGTACCGGTGGGTAGAACCGCACTCACGAGTAGAAGACTCGACCGAGCTCACCGGTACCACCCTGCACTATGTGATCCCGCGCCCAGGAGGGCCGGGCGAAGCGGGACTTCACCTCGTCTACACCGCCATCGGGCTGGTCGGCGACGAGGAGATCCAGCAGTGGATCGAGCTCGGGCACACCATCGTCGGTTCTTTCCAGTGGAGGGTTCGCGAGACGGCCGGGCCGTAGCCGGGCGGGCCCCGCGTGTACCTCTGGTCGGGGTCTTGACGAAGAGACAGAACGCACATTTCGAGGATCGAAGCCGGTGCAGGGACAGCCTGTCCGGAGGGAAGGCAGGAGGTACGCGGTGGGACAGGACCTGAGGTCGCCGCAGAGGCACGTGCTGCGCCAGCTGGAGGGCAACCCGACCGACATCGACCGGCAGGCCCGAGACCTGGTCGACGCGGCGGAGGTGATGCGCAGCGTGGCGACCAGGCTGCAGCGTCTGGCCGACGGTACGGACACGGTCTCGCAGGCCGAGTCGGTGGACCAGGTACGCGGCTCGGCCGGCGACGTGGTCCCGGGCCTGAAGAAGGCCGCGACCCGGTACCAGATGACCGGGGACGCCCTGCTCGCCTACGCCCGAGAGCTGGAGACGGCCCAGCTGGCGATCAGACCGAAGATCGAGGACATCGAGACCAAGCACGCCGCGGTGCAGACCGCCCGTCACGTGGTGGTGCGAGGTCTCGATGGAGGCCCCAACAACCTCGATCCGCCAGCCTTCGACCGCGACGGTGACCGTGCGAGGCGCTCCGACGCCGCCCAGGACCTGGCCACCGCCGAGAGCGAGCTGGCGACCGCCTGGTCCGGGTTCGACCAGGTGTTCGGCGTGTGGGAGGAGGCCTACGACAGGGCGGTCGGCGGGATCGACGACGCGTTCGACGCAGCAGACAACAACGACGCCTGGGGCGAGGACTACCTGGCCCTGCTGGGCTACGTCGGTATGGCCCTGTGCGTGGTGGCGCTGTTCTGCACCGGGCCGGTCGCCCTGGTGATCGCGGCGATCGGTGCGTTGGTGGCTCTGGTGGTGGTGGCGATCAACGTCGCCAAGTTCGCCAAGGGCAGGGGCAACTGGCTCGACCTGGGCGTGGCGATCGTCTCGGTCATACCCTTCGTGCGGCCGCTGGCCACGGCGGGCAGGACCATCAGGGGCGCCAGCGCAGCCAGGACGACGCTCCAGGCCGGGAAGGACGCGGTGCGCAGCTCGGTACGGTCGACGATGAAGACGCACGGACAGTCCCTGCCCGGAAGAGCCCTCAACAGGCTCAACGACGTCCGGGCATCTGTAAGGACAGGCTTCCTGAACACGCAGTTCAAAGCTTACGACTTTCTCTCGCGGCCTGGCCAGAACTGGCTCCGAGGAGGCCACGACAGTCTCACCTCCTTCGGCAACTTCCTGCGCGGTAAGGGCGCCGACAAGGTCGGCGGAGAGATCTTGGAGTGGGCAGCGACGAACGCACCGCAAAAGGGTGCAAGCGTGTGGTCCATCCTAGAGAACGGGACCAGCAACGCTGCGGACCTGTACTTCCTGGCGGAGGAGCACGTCCCGGTGTTCCACGACCATGTTGTCAACCGGTTCGACCAGTGAGCCCGGCCCGAGAGCGCCGACAGGACCGCGCCGGGAAGATCAGGCTCCCCTCCGGACCGGGATGGTGGCCATACTCGGCACGGGGGTGCCTGGGGTTCGTCGTGGCTGTGGTACTGGTCCTGTCCAGCATGTTCGTAGTATTCCCTGCAGCTGCTCGTCTCGTGGGAGACGCAGCAGTCAGGATCGAACCAGGGTCTGCGAAGATGGGAGCCTTCTTCTGGTTGATGGCGTCGCTGGCCGCCCTGCCCGCGATAGGATTAACGATCTTCAATGCCTGGCTAGGGTGGTCCAAGGCTGGCCACCAGGTAGCTGATCACCCGAACGGCGGCCCCAGTGTTAGCGGACGGGAAGGCTGGGCTGCGGGAACTCTGATATACCTTGCGTTCGGTTGGCCGATGTTCATGATGGGCACACAGTACAAGTCGGTCTCGACAGTCCGGTTCGCAGACAGGCACGGGGTGTCACTACGGGGCACGGAGTTCCTGCAGGACACCGCCCTGGTAGCGTTCAGCGTGTCGTTCATGGCACTCTTCTCCATGTATGTCCTGCATCTCGCGTCCAAGAAGCTGAGGCGTCGGGCAGCGCTGCTGGTCAGTGCCCTGTATCTCGTCGTCGAACTGGTGGTCTTCGTCCTGGTAGGAAGGAGTGTCGGCGATGGGCACTGGTGAGCCGTTCACGGTGAGCTACGAGGCCGAGCTGGACGGTGACTGGATCGCCGTCCCGCCTGGTTTTCCGTACGGCCGGTGGCCCGACGCCCGGTCGTGGGCCTCGGACGTCGCCGCGCGGGCGTTCGGGGCGGGAGGCGCAGAACGCGGCCGGTTCGAGGAGGCCGCCCTGGCCCTGACCGCCGGGCTGCCGCCCCACGTCGACCAGGTGGTGTGGTACGCCCCGCTGGACGGCGGCCCGACGGGCGTGGCGTTCATGACCGTGGCCGACCACGACCCGCAGGTAGCCGGTGCCGAAGAGTGGGCGGTGCTGGGCATCACCGACTCGCTGACCCCGGCACAGGTGACCCGGTACCCGTCAGAGACGTTCGGGCAGGTCGTGCAGTCCGCGACCACGTTCCGCCCGACCAGCGGTCCCGACGACCAGGACCAGCCGGTAGCCGGGCGCATCCGTACCGTGGCTGTCGGCCAGACCGCAGTGTTCTACCTCGAGACGGTGAGCACAGACCTCGCGCTGCTGACCCGCATGCAGCCCGGACTGGTCGCTGTGGTCGACGCGGTGCGCGAGCTGGTGATCGAGGACGAGTCCTAGCGCTGGCTGGCTTCGATCCCAGGTCGTGGGTTCCACGCCGTTCCACCGTCTCGAGACGGTGGAACGGCGTGGAACCCACGAACTCATGCGGCCTTATCGGTCTGATGGTGATGGTGGCGGTCGTGTGCTCAAGGAGAGCGTCTCGGTGTCTCGCAGCCAGCCCTGGTCACGGTGCGGTGAACCTCTCCACGGGCGCCGACACGGTCTGGGACACCGTCAGGTCCGGCAGGCCCGGCACGAACGTCAGGGCCCGGCCCTCTACCGTCACGACGACCTGCGTGCCCGTCCTCGACACGGCCACGGAAGAGACCTCCAGCAGGCTGGTACCGCCGACCACCGTCCAGAACAGCGACGACGGGTCCGACGGAACAGCGGAAGAGCCTAGGGCTCCCCGGCGTCCGGGACGGGGTCCGTCCGGGCCTCACCAGGACCGCTGACGGGCGTCCCGCTGGGACCGGCCATCGCGGCCCGCAGACGCGGCAGCAGCTCCAGCACCGCTTCGGCGTCGGGATGCTCCGACAGGGCGTCGAGGTGCTGACGGGCCTCGGCAGGACGACCGGACTCCAGCGCGGCGAGCACCAGCTGCTCGCCGACCTGGGGGATCTGCTCGCGCAGCCTCCAGTGGCCGACCCCGAGGTTGAGCGCCTCGCCCGGTTGTCCGTTGGTCCGCAGCAGCTTGATCCCGGCGGCCAGGGCCCGGCCGGTGGGGTCACGCTCGGCGGCGGTGACCAGGCGGCGGGTAGCGCCCTCGTGGTCGTCGTCCACGGACAGCCGGGCCAGCTCGACCAGGGGGTACCAGGCGCGCGGGTTGCCGGCCAGCTCTTCGCCCAGCGCCCAGACGGCCAGGTTCGCGGCCCGTTCCCGCTCCTGGGCGACCCCGGGGGCCCGCAGCGGGTCGTGCTCGGCCTCGTACGCCTCGGCGGCCCGACGGCGTACGACCTCCGCCAGGGCGGAAAAAGCCCGGTCGTTGTTGGGGTCGTCGGACAGGACCGAGCGCAGCGCGTCCTCGTGGAGCGTGTCGCCGCGCCGCCCCGCGGTGGTGGGGCGGCGTACGCCGACGCGCGACGCTGAGGTCGGCCGACGCATGAGCTGGCGCAGGCGTGGCAGCAGAGCCATGCACCTGACCATAGCCGGTACACCGCCCAGGATCTTGGTGAGATACCTCACAGTGTCGTTCTCGGCGCCCAACCTTTGTCGGAAAGCCACAAGTATGCCTATGCTCGACAGATGGCGACCACGGCACCGGGACAAGCCTCGTCGGGACCGGCTACCGAGACCCAACGACGGGTCCGCGACGCATCGGGCGTGCTGTCCAGCGCCACGCTGCGCCGTCTGGAGCAGGAAGCCCCCTGGTACCGGGCCCTACCCGCGGAAGACCGTTCCTGGGTCGGGCTGGTCGCCCAGGCCGGGATCGCGGCGTTCGTCACCTGGTTCGACGACCCCAGCCAGTCCCCGACCGGTGTCGGCGAGATGTTCGCCGCCGCCCCGCCCCAGCTGACCCGGTCCATCTCGCTGCAGCAGACGCTGCAGCTGGTCCGGATCGGAGTCGAGGTGGTCGAGGCCCAGGCGACCCGGCTGGCCGCGCCCGGCGAGGAGCGCGACCTGCGCGAGGCGGTGCTGCGCTACTCCCGGGAGGTCGCGTTCTCCGCCGCGGAGGTCTACGCCCGGGCCGCCGAGGTGCGCGGCGCCTGGGACGCCCGGATCGAGGCGCTCGTCGTCGACGCGCTGGTCCGCGGCGATATCGACGACTCGTTGCGCTCCCGGGTGGCGGCCCTGGGCTGGTCGGGCACCGGCGGCACCCTCGTGGTCGCCGGGACGTCGACCACGAGGTTCGAGGAGGACTGGGGGGCCGACCTGCGCCGGGCGGTGCGCCGGGCCGCGCAGGACGCCCTGGTCGGGATGCACGACGACCGGCTGGTGCTGTTCCTCGGCGGTGAGGACGACCTGCTGGCCGCCGCCACCGCCCTTCTGCCCCGCTTCTCCCCCGGTCCGGTGGTGGTCGGCAGCCCGATCGCCGGGTCGCTGCCCAGCGAACTCGCCGAGTGCGCCCGGGCCGCCGGGGAGGTGCTCGCCGCGCTGAACGCCGCCCCCGCCTGGCCGCAGGCCCCACGACCGGTGCAGGCCGTCGAGCTGCTGCCCGAACGGGTGCTGGTCGGGGACGCCGCCGCCCGGCGCGAGCTGGTCGACCGGGCCTACCGACCGCTGGCCGAGCACACCGGGTCGCTGCTGGAGACCCTGTCGGCCTACCTGGGCACCGGCCGCTCCCTGGAGGCCGCGGCCCGGCACCTGTACGTGCACCCGAACACCGTGCGCTACCGGCTGCGCCGGGTCACGGACGTCACCGGCTGGGACCCGCTGGACGCCCGCGACTCCTACGTGCTGCAGACCGCCCTGGCGCTGGGACGGCTCGCCGCGTAGGGCGTACCTGCCGGTTACGGGCGCGGACGAGGCCCGTCCGGCGTGCGCCAGCTTTAGCGACACGACCCAGCTGTAGAGCACCGACAACATGGACGGACAACCTTCGTGCGGGCCGTCACCGGCGGGTCGGGCGCCCGGGCAGGCACAGTGGTCTGGTGCTCGTCGTCGTCTGCCCCGGTCAGGGTGCCCAAGCCCCTGGCATGCTGCGCCCCTGGCTGGACCTGCCCGGTGCCAGGGCCTGGTTCGACTGGGCCGCCCAGACCACCGGGACCGACCTGGTGCGCCACGGCACCGAGTCGGACGCCGAGACGATCCGCGACACCGCCGTCGCCCAGCCGCTGCTGGTCGCCAGCGCCCTGGCGTCGCTGCGGGCGGTGCTCGACGACTTCGCCGTGCCCGGCACGACCGCGCCGGACGGTTCCGGTCCCTGGCCCCCGGCGAACGTCGACGTCACCGCCGGGCACTCCGTCGGCGAGCTGGCCGCCGCGGCCGTCAGCGGGCTGCTGGACGAGGCCGACGCGCTGCGTCTGGTCGCCGTCCGGGGCCGGGCGATGGCCGAAGCAGCCGCCGCGTCCACCCCCACCGGGATGAGCGCCGTCCTCGGCGGCGACCCGGACGTCGTGCTCGCCCGGCTGACCGCGCTGGACCTGGTCCCGGCGAACGTCAACGGCGGCGGCCAGGTGGTCGCAGCCGGGCCCCTGGACCGGCTGGCCGAGCTGACCGCGACACCTCCCGCCCGCGCCCGCGTCATGCCCCTGCAGGTCGCCGGGGCCTTCCACACCGACGTGATGGCGCCCGCCGTGGCGGCACTGGCGGCCGCCGCCGCGCAGACCGTCCCCCACCCCCCCGGTCCGGTGCTGCTGGGCAACGCCGACGGCGCCCCGGTCACCACCGCAGCCGACGGTCTGGCCCGGCTGGTCGCGCAGGTGGCCCGGCCGGTGCGCTGGGACCTGTGCTGCCAGACGATGGCTGGTCTGGGCGTCACCGGGCTGCTGGAGCTGGCCCCTGGTGGTGTACTGGCCGGGCTGGCCCGCCGCACCCTGCCGGACGTCGAGCGCGTCGCACTGAAGTCACCCGACGACCTGCCTGCCGCCCGTGACCTGGTCGCCCGGCACGCGGCACGCTACTGACCCGGACAGGAGCCGCTGTGACTACCCCGACCCGTCCCACCCTGGCCCAAGCGACCGGCCCCGCCCACACCCGCATCCTCGGCCTGGGTGCCGCCCGCGGCCAGCTGGCGGTGACCAACGACGAGATCGCCGGTCCGATCGACTCGTCCGACGAGTGGATCCGTCAGCGCACCGGCATCGCCACCCGGGCGCGCGCCGCCGAGGGCACCACGCTGATGGACCTGGCCGAGACGGCCTCCCGCGCCGCGCTGGACTCCGCCGGGCTCACCGGGGCCGAGATCGACGCGGTCATGGTGTCTACCATGACACACTTCGAGCAGACCCCGGCGGCAGCGCCCCTGCTCGCCGACCGGGTCGGCGCCACCCCCGCCCCGGCCTGGGACATCTCCGCGGCCTGCGCCGGGTACTGCTACGCCATCGCCCAGGCCGACGCGCTGGTACGGGCCGGGGCGGCCCGGCACGTCCTGGTGGTGGGCGCCGATCGGCTGTCCGACTTCGTGGACCCCACCGACCGGTCGATCTCGTTCCTGCTCGGCGACGGCGCGGGGGCGGTCGTCGTCGGGGCCTCCCCGACCCCTGGTATCGGCCCGACCGTCTGGGGCTCGGACGGTTCGCGGGCCGGGCTGATCTACCAGACGCACAGCTACCTGCAGTGGCGCGACGACCCGACGCTCGGGTGGCCGACGCTGCGCCAGGAAGGCCCCAGCGTGTACAAGTGGGCCACCCGACGGGTCGCCGAGGTCGCCCAGCAGGCCATCGTCGCCGCCGGTCTGACCCCCGACGACATCGAGGTCTTCATCCCGCACCAGGCCAACAACCGGATCGTCGACCAGATGGTCCGACAGCTGGAGCTGCCCGGTTCGGTCGTCGTCGCCCACGACATCGTGGACACCGGCAACACCTCGGCGGCGTCGATCCCGCTGGCCACCGAGCGTCTGTACCGTGACGGCCAGGTCAGCGGCGGCGAGCTGGCGCTGCAGATCGGCTTCGGCGCCGGGCTGGTCTACGCGGCGCAGGTCGTGGTCCTGCCCTGACCCCCACCGACGTCCCGTCGACCACGGCGGGCATCCCCCCACGAAGGAGAAGCACCATGGCCTACAGCGAAGACGAGGTCCTGGCCGGTCTGGCCGAGATCGTCAACGAGGAGACCGGGCTCGCCGCCGACACCGTCACGGCCGACAAGTCGTTCGTCGACGACCTCGACATCGACTCGCTGGCGATGATGACGATCGTCGCGCTCGCCGAGGAGAAGTTCGAGGTGACCATCCCCGACGACGAGGTGAAGAACCTCGGCACCGTCGGTCAGGCCGCCACCTACATCATGGGCGCGCAGAGCTAGCGCGACCGCAGACCAGCAGTCGACCAGCCCCCGGCGACGGGGGCCGGTCCAGCACGTCCGTCCCACGAGAGACGCTACGAGGGAGTGTCATGAGCCAGCGACCCGATATCGTCGTCACCGGGCTGGGTGCTACCACACCCCTGGGCGGTGACGTGCCCTCCACCTGGGCTGCCGCCCTGGCCGGGGCGTCCGGTGCCCGGCCGTTCGACGCCGACTGGGTGGAACGGTACGGGCTGCCGGTGACCTTCGCGGCGAGCGTCAAGGTCCCCTCCGACGAGGTCCTGGAACGCCCGGCGCTGCGCAAGATGGACCCGTCGGCGCAGTACGCGGTGATCGCCGCGCGAGAGGCCTGGGCGCACGCCGGTGCCCCGCAGGTACCAGGCGAACGGCTGGGTGCCGTGGTGTCGTCGGGCATCGGCGGGATCTGGACCATCCTCGACGCCTGGGACACCTTGCGCGACAAGGGTGCCCGACGGGTGCTGCCCATGACGGTGCCGATGCTCATGCCGAACTCGCCAGCGGCCTTCGTGTCGCTGGAGCTCGGCGCCCGGGCGGGCGCCCACGCGCTGGTGTCGGCCTGCGCGTCGGGCGCCGAGGCCATCGGCTACGGCGTCGAGATGATCCGTTCCGGCCGGGCCGACGTCGTGGTCGCGGGCGGCACCGAGGCCGCGATCCACCCGATGCCGATCGCCGCCTTCGCCGCCTCGCGCACACTGTCGCTGCGCAACGACGACCCCGAGCACGCCTCGCGCCCGTACGACGCCGACCGGGACGGCTTCGTCATCGGGGAGGGCGCCGCGGTCGTGGTGCTGGAGAGCGCCGAGCACGCCGCGGCCCGCGGGGCCCCGGTGTACGCCCGGCTGACCGGGGTGGGGCTGACCGCCGACGGCTACCACCTCACCTCCCCCGACCCGTCCTGCCAGGGCCAGCTCCGGGCGCTCCAGGCGGCCCTGACCGACGCCGACGTGGCGACGCGCGACGTGGTGCACGTCAACGCCCACGCCACCTCGACCACGGTCGGCGACCTGGTCGAGGCCCGCAGCATCCGCCAGGCCCTGGGCGACGACGCCGACCAGGTGGCGCTCTCGGCCACCAAGTCCATGACCGGGCACCTGCTCGGCGGCGCGGGTGCCCTGGAGACGGTGCTCACCGTGCTGGCGCTGCACCACCGGCAGGCACCGCCGACGATCAACGTCGTCACCCCTGATCCTGAGCTCGACCTGGACCTGGTCCGCGACACCCCCCGGGCCCTGCCCGCCGGGCAGGTCGCCGCGGTCAACAACTCCTTCGGGTTCGGCGGCCACAACGTGGCGCTGGTCCTGACCTCGGCGTAGCGGTCACCTGTGGACGCACGGTCAGCCGCTACGGGCCGAGCATACGCAGGGGCACGACGTCGATACCGTCGGCCCGGCGAAAAGCCCGTGCACCACCGGTGATGACGCCGAGGAACGCACAGCGGTCGGCACCGACCCGGTCCCGCAGCAGGACCAGGTTCTTGGCGGCGGTGTCGACGGCCCGGGTCGTCGAACCCAGCTTGACCTCGAACGCACCCCATCTGCCGTCTGGCATCTCGACGACGATATCGACCTCGAGTTCCTTGTCGTCGCGGTAGTACAGCACCTGGGCACCTGCAGCCTGGCAGTACACGCGGACGTCCCGCACGGCCAGCGACTCGAACCACAGGCCGAGGGTCATCGGGTCGCTCACCAGACGACCAGGCGCCGCGCCCAGGGCAGCGGCCGCCAGGCACGGGTCGACGAAGTGCCTCTTCGGGGTCTGCCTCAGGCGGTGCGACGACCTCAGTGCGGGCCGCCACGCGGGTTGGTCCTCGACGATACGCAGGCGCGCCAGCGCGGCCAGATGGTCCCGCAGCGCGTCGCGGCTCGTCGCGTCGACACCCGCGTCACCCGAACCGGGCACCGTGTCGCGGGCGAGCGTCGCCTGCGTGGCAGGCACAGCGATGTTCCTGGCGATCGACCGCACCACCCGCGCGGCCACGTCCGGGTCTCGTCTCGACCCGTCCCCCCGCCGCAGGTCGTACTCACGGATCGCGTTGAGGTACTGGACGTTGTTGCGCCGTGCTGCCTCGACGTCGAGACCATGGTTCGCGGGCCAACCGCCGACGACGATCCGCTCGGCTATCTCCGCACGGGCGGTGGGCTCGCTCCAGCGGGCGTCGAACCCGTCGGGCACCTTGCCCTCGAACAGGTCGGCCAACGACACCTCACCCGAGGAGTGCCCCGACTCGAACAAGGACAGGGTCCGCATCTGGAGCACCCAGAACCTGCCCGCACCCGAGTGGCGACGGGTGTCGTCGTCCGGGGTGGCCGAGCCCGTCAGGATGAACTGTCCCGGACGCCCGCCGCGGGCGTCGACCTCGCGCCGCACCCGGTTCCATATGGACGCCACCGACTGCCACTCGTCGAGCAGCACCGGTGATTCTCCCTTCAGCAGTCTGCCCGGGTCTGACTCCAGAGCATCGATCACCAAGGGGTCGTCGTCGTCGTCGAGACGCACCACCGTGCGGGCGTGCTGCAGAGCGGTCGACGTCTTGCCGACTGCCTTCGGTCCCTCGATCAGAACCGCTCCGACAGCACCGAGCGCCAGAGCGAGCTCGTCGTCGACCAGACGTCGGATGTACTCGACGTCAGTCCGTCGAGTTCGGGGTTCTTGCAGGTCATCGGCCGTCACACGTCTATCGTAGTCGAAAATCGCCTCGCAACGTCGTCACTTTGCGACGTCTGCAGTAGGCAGTTTGCGACGCCTACAGCAGGCAGATTGCGACATGGGCGCAGCGGACGGTCAGCCGACCCGGTGCAGCCAGCGCACCGGGGCACCAGCCCCGGCGTAGCGGAAGGGCTCCAGCTCGTCGTCCCAGGCCTGCCCGAGGGCCAGGTCGAGGTTGGCGCGCAACGTGGCGGGGTCGGAACCGTCCTCCAGGGCGGCTCGGATCCGGTCTTCGGGCACCATCATGTTGCCGTGCACGTCGGTGACGGCGTAGAAGATGCCCAGCTCGGGGGTGTGGCTCCACCGGCCGCCGTCCACGCCGAGGCTCGGTTCCTCGGTGATCTCGTAGCGCAGGTGGGCCCAGCCGCGCAGGGCCGACGCCAGCCGTGCGCCGGTCCCGGCCTCGCCGACCCAGGCGTGCTCAGCCCGCATGAGGTTGCGCCCGGCTGGCTGGTCGGTCCAGTCCATGGCGACCTGACCGCCGAGCACCCCGGCGGCAGCCCACTCGACGTGCGCACACAGGGCACGCGGAGCAGAGTGTACGAAAACTACACCGCGCGTCACGGCTGCAACCATGTCGTCCTCCTGAACGGGTCGAGGGTCGTCTTCCCCTACGCCCTCACCGTCCAGTACGCGGCGTACTGCATCTAGGATGCCCGAAGATCGGGCCGATTGCCAGTGTTCTGGGAGCGCCATTGCACGCCTGGCCACTCGGGAAGCACCGCCCGTCGGACAGCACGTCGGCGACCCCTTCGGCGAAATCGTCGTCGGCCAGCACTGTCGGCCAGCACCACAGCCCGCGCACCCCGACGCCCCGGGCGATGGCCTCGGTGCTGCGCGTCCGGCGCGGGGCTGTGGCGCAGTCCGCTAGCCGGAGAAAGCGGGGTTGGAGGTACCGTCGTCGAGCACGGAGTGGGCGAACCGTACCCATGTCGGCCCGGCGATCGTGGCGCCGTAGACGACCCCGTACCGCTGACCACCGATCGTCTTCTGGTTCGCCGTCTCGAAACCGAAGGGGTTGCCGACGACAGCGACCGCCGCGGACAACCTCGGGGTGTAGCCGACGAACCATGTGTACTCGTTGTTGTTCGACGTGCCGGTCGCACCAGCGGCCGGGAAACCGGGAGCAGCGACAGAGCTCATCGTCCCGGTCCACACACCCGACAACGCGAGGTTCATGGTGCTGGCTACCGCAGGGTCGATCTCTTGGTGGCAGCCAGCGTCAGGGATGGGCAGCTGGTTACCGTCAGCATCAAGCACCTGGGTGACAGCGATCGGGGTGCAGTAGACACCACCGGAGCCGAAGGCAGCGAACGCTCCAGCCATCGCCAACGGTGCGGTGCTGTCGACGCCGATGACATTCACCGGGTAGTGGTCGTTGAACGGTACCGGGATGTACTCGCCGTTCTCGCCCCGCAGGGGCTGACCCTTCTTCTCCCCGCTCAGGTGCTTGGGGTTGCCCTGGACCACGCCCAGGTCGGCCGCCCGGCCCATGATCGTGCACAGGTCGAGCTGCGTGGCCATGTTCATGAACGCCGCGTTCACGGAGTTCCTGGTCGCGTCCGACACGGTCATCGTCCCGCCCGCGCTCGGCGGGGAGTTGCCCATGTTGAAGGAACTGCCGCTCAGCTGCCCGTCGCACGAGGTGAACTGGGACATCGTGAAGGACTGCGGGCTGCCGTTGACGATATCGCCCAGCGAGTGGCCCGCCTCCAGCCAGGCCAGCAGGGTGAACACCTGGAATGCGGAGCCGGGCTGGAAGCCCAGGTTGTCGTAGTACGGCTGGGCGACGTTGAGGTTGATCGGCGTCGCACCGTCCTTGAGCGGCGCGGGCGGGTAGTCAGGGACGGCGGTGATCTCGCCTGGCGCGTAGCTCGTGGACTGGGCCAGGGCCTTGACCTGACCGGTGCCTGGTTCGACGACCGCCATGACCTGCACCGCCCCGGACGGGTCGTCCACCGGGACAGTGCGTCTGACCTCGTCGCTGGCGGCGGTCTGGATGTTCGGGTCGAGCGTGGTGGTGATCGTCAGCCCGCCAGCGGCCAGCCGCTGGCGCCGCTCGGCCTCGGTCGCGCCGAAGGCCGGGTCCACCAGGAGGATCTTGGTCACCCAGTCGCAGAAGTACCCCGACCCGGCCACCGTCGCCTCCGCGGCCTGACAGCCCGCGACGACCTCGGCGTCCAGGTCCGACAGGTCGAACGTCGCCAAGAGGGTGCCCGCCGCCTGCAGGCTGCCGTCGGCGCCGTACAGACGGTCGTTGGCGTAGATCTCGGTGGGCCCGAGGGCACCGGCTGTCGGGCTGGGGGTGTGCGCCGGCTCGACCGGTGCCCCCTGCAGGGCCCACAGGGCGATGCCGCTGCCGACGACCAGCGCCACCGCGACCGTGCTGACGACCGCGGCCCGCACGGTCCGGCGACGGCGCCCCTGGCGCAGCACCTGGGCGGCGTCCACGGCGATGTGCGGGCTCGGGGTTTCCATAGGGGCCTCCTGGGTCGATGTGGGCGAGGTCGTGCCTAGCAGGGGTTCGGGCAGGGACGCGGCGGGCAGGGAGCCTTCGCTCATGAGGGTGCGCAGCCGTTCCAGCCCGCGGGACGTGGCGGACTTCACGGTGCCGACCGAGACGCCCAGCACCTGAGCGGTCTCTTTCTCGCTGAGCCCTTCGACGTGCCGCAGCAGCACCGCGCGGCGCTGCCGGGGCCCCAGGCGGGACAGCGCCCTCACCAGGGCGTCCCGTTCGGCCACGTCGGTCGAGGAGTCGCGTTGCGCGCCCTCCGGCAGGTCCCGCGGATCGGCCAGCACCTCCCGCCGCTTGCTGTGCCAGGTGCTGATCCACTGGTTGGTCATCACCCGGCGGGCGAACGCCAACGGGTGGCGGGCTCTGGGCCACGCCACATAGGTGCGCACCAGGGTCTGCTGGACCAGCTCGGACGCCTGGTGCTCGTCGCGGGTGAGGTTCCACGCGGTCCGGGTCAGCGTCGGCAGCGCCTCGACCATGAACAGGGAGAAGTCGTCGTCTCGCACGCCGGTGCGCACAGCGGTCCCGTCGCTCAACGACGGGGCAGGGTGGCTCATGGCCTAGTAGACCGCCCTGCAGCACCAAAGGTTGCCTGCCCGCACAGAAATTTCTGATCTGGGTGCTGAAGGACAGGACATGACCGGGGCTATCGGTCGACGGGAGCGTCCCAGGCGCCGGTGGCGGCCTCGGTCGGGCCGAGGTTGTAGCCGTGCATGAGCCAGCGGGTGTCGGCGCGGTCGCGGAACAGGTGGGCCCAGTGGGCGTTGCGCATGGAGATCAGGGCTGGCCAGTCGGGGGCGGCACCGAGCAGCAGGCCCGCACCGGCGCCGGTGGCGGTGCCGTGGGAGACCACCACCAGGGTGCCCCGGCCCAGGGCGGCGGCGTGATCGGTGACGGCGGCGGCGTAGCGGCGGGCGACGGTGTCACGGGTCTCGCCGCCGATGCCGTCGGGATGCTCGCCCTGCTCCCACCAGCGCTGGAACTCACCTGGCCACCGCTGGGCGATCTCGGTGCGGGTCAGGCCCTCCCAGTCGCCGAAGTCCCGTTCGCGCAGCCGTTCGTCAGTCGTCACCGGCAGGCCGGTCGTCCGGGCCAGGTACTCGGCGGTCTGCCGGGCGCGGCTCAGGTCCGAGCTGACGATGGCGCTCACCTCGTAGCGCGCCGTCAGCGCTGCCGCGGCGGTCCGGGCCTGCCAGTGCCCCAGATCGTTCAGCCCGACGTCGACGCTGCCCTGCATCCGGCCCTCGACGTTGTACGACGTCAGACCGTGCCTCCACAGCACCAGGTTCAGCCCAGGCACCGGCTCCTCCTCACGGCACGGCGTCCACGTCGGCCGGCAGCTCGACGACAGGGCAGTCCCGCCACAACCGTTCCAGGGCGTAGTAGGCCCGGTCCTCGGCGTGCTGGACGTGGACGACGATATCGCCGAAGTCCAGCAGCACCCACCGGGCCTGAGTCTGGCCCTCGCGCCGCACGGGCTGGGCCCCGAGGGCGTGCAGCGCTTCTTCGACGGCGTCGACGACAGCACCGACCTGGCGCTCGTTGCCGGCTGAGGCGATGAGGAAGACGTCGGTGAGCACCAGCTGGCCGGACACGTCCAGGGCGACCAGGCCCTCGGCCTTCCGGTCGGCTGCGGCACGCGCTGCCGCGACGGTCAGCTCGACCGCGCGTCGTGAGGCTGTCACCGGACCGCTACCGCCCCTGTCGCCGTGGTCTGCGGCCCAGAGAGAGCACCCTCGGCTTCGAGGGCGCTCCCGTTCTTGTTCAGCAGCATCCAGATGATCACGCCCAGCACGAAGGCCACGACGGCGAGCACCAGCACGTGCAGCAGCGTGTACGACCACAGGCCCTTCTTCTTCGCCGTCGGCGTCCTGGTCGTGTCGGCCTTGTCGGACTTCGCCTTCTTCCCGGGCTTCTCCGGGACGTCCTGGACGTCCGGGGCGATCGACTCCCACGGCAGCGCACCGGTCACGGGCCTGTCCTCGGCCGAGCCGTACGGCTTCAGGTCTGGCTCGTCCACGACCGGCCCCGGACGGGGCTGCGGCCGGGCCGGTGGCACCGTGGACGGCAGCGGGGCCGACAGCGGGGTGACGGCCGACGGACGCCAGCCGGCCGCGCTGGTCTGCGTCGCACCGGTCCCCGGCGGCGCCTGACCCAGCGACCCGGTGCCGAGCGGTCGGGTGAGCTGCGAGGTGGCATCGGACAGCGACCCGCCCGACCACACCGACTCGGTGCCTCTCGGCCGCGGGTCCTGGATCGGTGCCATCCCCCGGGTGCTGTGCGGCGCCGGGCCGCTGGCCGACGGTGTGGGCCGGACCGGACCGGTCGGCGGCGGCACCGGACCCGTCACCCGGGTCGGAGGGCCTGCTGGCGGCAGCTGCCCGGTGGTCCGGGGCGGGACCGGTCCCGTCGTGCGCCCACCGACCGGTCCCGTGCCGCGCGAGGCGACAGGACTGGTGTGCTGCGGCGGCACCGGGCCGGTCGACCGTCCCGGCGAGGACGTCTCCGCCCGGCGGCCCGGCCGCTCGGGCGGTGCCGCAGGCGGCTGCTCCTGGGTCCAAGACGGCACACGCCGGTCGTCGGCGGCCGACGAGCGCTGCCGGTAACCGTACCGGGCGGGCGGTGCGTCGGACGCCGGGGCCGACGGCGGCTCACGCCGGGTACGCCTGCTCGGCGTGTCCGGCACCATGGGCACGCCGGACGACTCGGCCCGGTCGGCCTCACGGCGGCGGCGCCGCTCCCCAGGCTGGCTCATTCAGTCCTCACGTTCTCGGTACAGCTTGTGCTTGGCGATGTACTGAACCACACCGTCGGGTACCAGGTACCACACCGGAAGTCCCGCCCGGGCGCGTTCTCGCACATCAGTAGAGGAGATCGCCAGCGCCGGGACCTCCAGCTCCTCGACTCTACCCGTGGGCAGGCCCTCGGTGGACATCCGGTGCCCCGGCCGGGTCACGGCCACGAACCGGGCCAGCTCGAACAGCCGGTCCGCGTCCTGCCAGTGCAGGATCTGGGCGACCGCGTCGGCACCAGAGATGAACAGCAGCTCGGCCTCCGGCCGCTGGGCCTGCAGGTCGGTCAGGGTGTCCACGGTGTAGGTGAGACCGGGCCGGTCGACATCCACCCGGCTCACCGTGAACCGGGGGTTCGACGCGGTGGCGATGACGGTCATCAGGTACCGGTGCTCCGCGGCGGTGACGCCCGTGTCCTGCTTGAACGACGGCTGGCCGGTGGGCACGAACACGACCTCGTCCAGGTCGAACCGGGCCGCGACCTCGCTGGCCGCGACCAGGTGCCCGTGGTGGACGGGGTCGAAGGTGCCGCCCATCACCCCCAGCCGGGAAGGGCGGGGCGGGGCCGTGGTGCCGGTCACGGGAGAACCGTCCCAGACGGGCGGGCAGACTGGTCAGGTGCGGACATGACCGTCCCCGTGGACCACCCACGTGGTGGTGGTCAGCTCGGGCAGGCCCATCGGCCCGCGGGCGTGCAGCTTCTGGGTGGAGATGCCGATCTCGGCGCCCAGGCCGAACTGGCCGCCGTCGGTGAACCGGGTCGAGGCGTTGACCATGACGGCCGCCGAGTCCACCGCCGCGACGAACCGCTCCGAGGCCCGCAGGTCGGTGGTGCAGATCGCCTCGGTGTGCCCCGAGCTCCAGGTGCGGATGTGCTCCACCGCCGCGTCCAGGTCGGGCACGACGCGCACCGCGAGGTCCAGCGACAGATACTCGGTGGCCCAGTCCTCGTCGGTCGCGGCCACGGTCAGCGCCCCGGGCGGGGCCAGGGCCAGCGTGGCCGGGTCGCCGTGCACGGTGACGCCCGCCTCGGCCAGCGCCAGGACCGCGCCGGGCAGGAAGTCCCGGGCCACGCCCTCGTGCACCAGCAGGGTCTCCAGCGCGTTGCACACCCCGACCCGCTGGGTCTTGGAGTTCAGCAGGATCGCCAGCGCCTGCGCCAGGTCGGCCGACGCGTCGACGTACAGGTGGCAGTTGCCCACCCCGGTCTCGACGACCGGGACGACCGCCTCGCGCACCACGGTCTGGATGAGGCTCGCCCCGCCGCGCGGCACCAGCACGTCGACCAGGCCGCGGGCCCGCATCAGCGCCACCCCGCCGTCGCGGCCCCAGGCGTCCACGGACTGCACCAGGTCCGGCGACCAGCCCTGAGCCGTCAGCGCCTGGCGCAGCGTCTCGACGATGACCGTGTTGGACGACAGCGCCGCCGACCCGCCGCGCAGCAGCACCGCGTTACCGCTCTTCAGGGCCAGGCCCGCGGCGTCCACGGTGACGTTGGGCCGGGCCTCGTAGATCATCGCGACGACGCCCATCGGCACCCGCACCTGGCGCAGCCGCAGCCCGTTCGGCAGCGTCGACCCCCGCACCACCTCCCCCACCGGGTCGGGCAGCCCGGCCAGCTCGCGCAGAGCGTCGGCGATCGCGCCGATCCGGGCCTCGGTGAGCGCCAGCCGGTCCGCCAGCCCGGCGGACATCCCCTCGGCCCGGCCCCGCTCCAGGTCCTGGGCGTTGGCAGCCAGGATCGGAGCAGTCGCGGCCACCAGAGCGTCGGCCAGCGCCACCAGCAGGGCGTCCTTGCTGGCCCGGGTGGCGGTCGCCAACGACCGGGCGGCGGTCTTGGCGCGGCGCGCCATGTCCTCGACGGCCAGCCGCGCTTCCGAGGGCCCCGGCGTAGGTGTGGCGTCCATGAGGCCAGACTAGCCTTCCGACGGGTCCGGCTCGTGGGTATGTGCACCCTCCCCACCGCTACTCCACGCGACTGCGTCGCGCGGAGCCTCTCGCGGCGTGGGCCCAGGGCCCACCTTGTGTACCGACAGCCCCGACCCTGTGTACAGACAGCCCCGACCCGGGATCAGGCGTGGACGCCACGTGAACGGACCAGCACCAGGTCGTCGCGGTGCACCAGCTCCCGGTCGTACCCGGCGCCCAGCTCCGCGGCCAGGTCGGCGGTCTGGCGGCCCAGCAGGGCGGGCACCTCGGCGGCGTCGTAGGCGACCAGCCCACGGGCCACGACCACGCCGTCCGGACCGACGATCTCCACCGGGTCGCCCGCGGAGAAC
Organism: Micrococcales bacterium; assembly: GCA_009777345.1. Taxonomy (GTDB): domain Bacteria; phylum Actinomycetota; class Actinomycetes; order Actinomycetales; family Cellulomonadaceae; genus Cellulomonas. The sequence goes on from WRMB01000005.1 coordinate 51,355, forward strand.
CGCCCGGAGACCCCGACGACACCGGCTGGCAGCAACGACGTGCCCCGGTCGCGCACCGCCCGCACCGCCCCGGCGTCCACCACCAGGCGGCCGCGCACCCGGGCGGCGTGCGCCAGCCACAGCCGACGCACCGACGCCCGACGCCCGGTCGCGGCGAACCAGGTACCCACGTCCGCCCCTTCCAGCCCGTCCCTGGCCTTGGCCGCGCTGGTCAGCAGCACGGGTATACCCGATCCGGTGGCGATGGCCACCGAGTCGAGCTTGGTGACCATCCCACCGGTGCCCACGGCCGAGCCGCGCCGCGACACGTCGATACCAGCCACGTCCTCGGGCCCCAGCACCAGCGGCACCCGGACGCTGCCGGGCCGTCCCGGCGGGCCGGTGTAGAGGGCGTCCACGTCGGTGAGCAGCACCAGCGCGTCCGCGCGGACCAGGTGCGAGACCAGCGCGGCCAGCCGGTCGTTGTCGCCGAACCGGATCTCCTCGGTCGCCACTACGTCGTTCTCGTTGACCACCGGGACGACGCCCAGCGCCAGCAGCTGGGTCAGGGCCCGGCTGGCGTTGCGGTAGTGGGCGCGGCGCATGGCGTCGTCGGCGGTCAGCAGCACCTGGCCGACGCGCAGGTCGTGCCGGGCGAAGGCCTCGGCCCACTGCGCGACCAGCAGCCCCTGCCCCACCGACGCCGCCGCCTGCGCGGTCGCCAGGTCGCGCGGCCGGGCAGGCAGGCCCAGCGGTCCCAGCGCCGCGGCAATAGCCCCCGAGGAGACCAGCACCACCTCCTGGCCCGCGGCCCGGCGTTCGGCCAGCACGTCGGCCAGTGCGGCCAGCCGCGGCGGGTCGAGGTGACCGTGCCCGTCGGTGAGCGACGACGAGCCCACCTTCACCACGATCCGCTGGGCCGCCGACAGCAACGACCGGTTGGCCAGGGCGCTCACCGGTCCGTCCTCACTGGTCCGTCCTCATGCTGCATCTTCTCAGGAGGCGTCGGCCTCGTCCGGGTCGGTCCACACGCCCTGGTCGCGTTCGGCGGCCAGCTCGGCCCGGGCGGCGGCCTTGGCGTCCATGCGGTCCAGGTGGGCGCGACGGCGGTCCTGACGGCTGGGTCGGGTGCGGGAGTCCAGCCGCGGGTCGGTGCCGCGGGCGCCGAGCAGCTCGGCCCCGGTGGTCAGGGTGGGTTCCCAGTCGAAGACGACCGCGTCGTCGTCGGGGCCGATCCGGACCTCGTCCCCCGCCACGGCCCCGGCCGCGAGCAGCGCGTCCTCGATGCCGAGCCGGGCCAGCCGGTCGGCCAGGTAGCCGACGGCCTCGTCGTTGGCGAAGTCGGTCTGCCGCACCCAGCGCTCGGGCTTGTCGCCGCGCACCTGGAACCACAGCACCGTGCCCTGCTGGCGCCGGGTCACGGTGAAGCCCTGGTCGTCTACGGCCCGGGGTCGCAGCACGACGCGGGTCGGTTCGGGGACGGGTTCGGCGGCCCGGGCCGCCACCACGTGCTCGGCCAGGGCGAAGGTCAGGGCGCGCAGCCCGGTGTGGGCGACGGCGGACACCGCGAATACCGGCAGCCCGCGGCCTTCCAGGTCGGCGCGCACCAGCTCGGCCAGCTCGGCCGCCTCGGGCACGTCCACCTTGTTCAGCACCACCACCCGGGGGCGCTCGGACATCGGGGTGCGACCCCAGCGTTCGTCCAGGTCAGCCGAATAGGCAGCTAGCTCCGCTTCGATGGTGTCGAAGTCGGTCAGCGGGTCGCGGCCCGGTTCCAGCGTCGCGCAGTCCAGCACGTGCACCAGCACCGCACAGCGTTCGACGTGCCGCAGGAACTCCAGGCCCAGCCCCTTGCCCTGCGAGGCGCCCGGGATCAGGCCCGGCACGTCGGCGACCGTATACCGGGCCGACCCGGCCTGGACCACGCCGAGGTTCGGCACCAGCGTCGTGAACGGGTAGTCGGCGATCTTCGGCCGGGCCGCCGACATGGCGGCGACCAGGCTGGACTTGCCCGCGCTGGGGAACCCGACCAGCGCCACGTCCGCGACGGTCTTCAGTTCCAGCACCACGTCCACGGCCTGGCCCGGTTCGCCGAGCAGCGCGAACCCCGGCGCACGACGGCGCGGCGAGGCCAGCGCCGCGTTGCCCAGCCCGCCCCGACCGCCGACCGCGACCACGTGCCGCGCCCCCGGCCCGACCAGGTCGACCAGCACCGTCCCGTCGGGTGCGAGCACCACGGTGCCGTCCGGGACCGGCAGCTCCAGGTCGTCCGCCGACGCCCCGGACCGGTTGTCACCCATCCCCTGGGTGCCGGACGCGGCCTTGCGGTGCGGTGCGTGGTGGTAGTCCAGCAGGGTCGTGACCCGCGGGTCCACGACCAGCACGACGGACCCGCCGTGCCCGCCGTCACCGCCGTCCGGACCGGCCAGCGGCTTGTACTTCTCCCGGCGGACCGACGCACAGCCGTGCCCGCCGTCACCGGCCGTCGCGTGCAGCACGACCCGGTCGACGAACGTCGCCACGGCAGCTCCTCTCGATGACGAAAAGGGGCGCACCGGGTGGTGCACCCCTTTGTGGCACCTCTGGGTGCCTCTCGTCAGGGCGCCCCTTCGTGGGGGACGCCCCGTCTAGCAGGACGGTCTCGTGGACCCCCTGTATCGGATGTCCGGCGCCGTCGGTACGAAGCGCGAGGCTCAGGCCTCGGCCACAACCACGTCGACGACCTTGCGGCCCCGGCGCGTGGCGAAGGCCACCGCACCGGCGCTCAGCGCGAACAGGGTGTCGTCCCTGCCGCGCCCTACGTTGTTACCCGGGTGGAAGTGCGTGCCACGCTGACGCACCAGGATCTCTCCCGCGCGCACCTGCTGCCCGCCGAACCGCTTGACCCCCAGCCGCTGCGCGTTGGAGTCACGACCGTTGCGCGAGGAGCTCGCGCCTTTCTTGTGTGCCATCTGCGGGCTCCCTTACGCCTTGATACCGGTGACCTTGAGCCGGGTCAGCTTCTGCCGGTGACCCTGGCGCTTGCGGTACCCAGTCTTGTTCTTGAACTTCATGATCGTGATCTTCGGGCCCTTGTCGTCCCGGACGACCTCGGCGGTGACCGAGACCTTCGCCAGGGCGGCGGCGTCCGAGGTCACCTTCTCGCCGTCGACGAGCAGCAGCGCAGGCAGCTGGACGCTGGCACCGGTCCCGGCTGCCAACCTGTCGACGACGAGCACGTCACCGACGGAGACCTTCTCCTGACGGCCGCCGGCCTTGACGATCGCGTATACCACGGGGCTGCTCACTTCTGCTCGGACCCTTGATTAGGGTCTGCTCGGACTTCGGACTGCTTCCACCTGCGGGCACCCAGCCCCAGTACCTGTAAGACTGCTGGTCAGACGACTGCTAGGTCTCACGACGTGGGCCACGGCTGACTGATCGCTCAGCTGCCTGACGGCGGCTCGGCGGGCACACCTGCAGTGTGCCGACCGTCAAGGTTACGGTTGCGCGACACCCCCGGTCAAACCCACGGCTCCAGCGGTGCCGACGGTGACCGCGGACCCGTCGGTCTCCTGCCCAGCGGTCTCCGGCTCGGCGGTCGGCGCCTCGGCAGGCGCGGACCCGACCACCTGGGCATCGTCGCTCGGCTCGACGGGCTGGGCGTCAGCGGGCGTGTCGTCGCTGTCCGTCGCCGCCGCACCGCCGTCCGGCACCGCGTCGTCCGACGCGTTCTCGGGCTGCTGCTCGTGGGCCTGGGCTGCGGCCGCCGCGATCGTCGCGAGCTTCGCCTTGACCGCCTCGCGCGCCTCGGGCAGCACCGGGACCGGCGTGTCGACAGAGCCCCGACGCCGGTGCTTGCGCCTGGCCGAAGGCTCGTCCGCCAGGGCCGGTTCGGGCCGCGCGGCCCCCACCGGTTCGCTGTGCACGAGGAAGCCCCGGCCGTGGCAGTGCTCGCAGGTCTCCGAGAATGCCTCGACCAGGCCCTGACCCACCCGTTTGCGGGTGAGCTGGACCAGGCCCAGCGACGTCACCTCGGCCACCTGGTGCTTGGTCCGGTCCCGGCCCAGCGCCTCGACCAGCCGCCGCAGCACCAGGTCCCGGTTGGACTCCAGGACCATGTCGATGAAGTCCACGACGATCATCCCGCCGATATCGCGCAGCCTCAGCTGCCGCACGATCTCCTCGGCGGCCTCCAGGTTGTTGCGCGTCACCGTCTCTTCCAGGGTGCCGCCCGACCCGGTGAACTTGCCGGTGTTGACGTCGATGACGGTCATCGCCTCGGTCCGGTCGACGATCAGCGAACCGCCCGAGGGCAGCCAGACCTTGCGGTCCATCCCCTTGGCCAGCTGTTCGTCGATCCGGTACCTGGCGAACACCTCGGTGGGCCCGGTCCACCGGGTGACCTTCTCGGACAGGTCCGGGGCCAGCTCGGCGACGTAGCCGGAGATGGTCGTCCACGCCTGGTCGCCGGAGACGACCAGACCGGTGAAGTCGTCGTTGAACACGTCGCGGACCACCCGGATCGCCAGGTCCGGCTCCCCCTGGAGCAGCGCCGGGGCGGCGGCGGTGCGCGACTTGGTCTCGATGGCGTCCCACTGGGCCTGCAGCCGTGCGATGTCGGCGGCCAGCTCGGCCTCGGTGGCTCCCTCGGCGGCGGTGCGCACGATGACGCCCGCCGCGTCCGGGACGATGGTGCGCAGCACCTTCTTCAGCCGGTTGCGCTCCGCGTCGGGCAGCTTGTGGCTGATCCCGGTCATCCCGCCGCGGGGCACCAGCACCAGGTACCGTCCGGCCAGGGTGACCTGCGAGGTCAGCCGGGCGCCCTTGTGCCCGATCGGGTCCTTGGTGACCTGCACCAGCACCGTGTCGCCGGACTTCAGGGCCTGCTCGATCCGGCGCGGCTGGCCGTCGAGGCCCGCGGCGTCCCAGTTCACCTCGCCCGCGTACAGCACGGCGTTGCGGCCCTTGCCGACGTCGACAAAGGCCGCCTCCATGCTGGGCAGCACGTTCTGCACCCGGCCCAGGTAGACGTTGCCGACCATCGACGACTGCGTCTGGTCGGAGACGTAGTGCTCGACGAGCACCCCGTCCTCCAGCACCGCGACCTGGGTCCGGCCGTCGCGCTCGCGCACCACCATCTGGCGTTCCACCGACTCGCGCCGGGCCAGGAACTCCGCCTCGGTGATGATCTGACGGCGACGGCCCGACTCGCGCCCGTCGCGCCGCCGCTGCCGCTTGGCCTCCAGCCGGGTGGACCCGCGCAGCGCGGTGACCTCGTCACCGCGCGACTCGCCCGCACCGTCGCCGCGCGAACCGCGCCGCCGACGACGACGACGGCTGCTGCCGCTGCCGGAGCTCTCCTCGCTGGCAGCGTCGTCCGGCTGGGCCGGTTCGGACGGTGCGGTCTCACCCGTCTGGGACTCCTCGGAGTCCGGGGCGTCGTCCGGCCGGTCGGTGCGTGACCGACGACCCCGCCGCCGCCGCCGACGACGGCCAGGCTCGGACTTCGACTCGTCCTCGCCGTCCGTCGTCTCTTGCGCAGCCGTCTCCGGCTCGTCCGCAGCCTCTGGTGCCTCGGGGGTCGCCTCTGAAGACGCCGCGGTCCGCCGCCGTCGGCCACGGGTCGGGGCTGGTCCTGGCTGGTCGGGTGCCATGGCCGCAGCGCTCTCCCCCTGGCCTTCGGCAGTACCAGCCGTCGCGGAGTCCGTCTCGTCCCGTGCCGACCGGGTCGCCTCGGAGATCGCCTCGGGCGATCCCGCCTGCGACTGGACCCGACGGCGCCGCGGTCGCTGGGACAGGTCCGGGGCCTGGAACAGCACAGCAGTCGACGCGTGCCGCAGCCGTTCGTCCGACGCGCTGAGCACCGGCGCGGCACGCAGCTCGGCGAGCTCGGCCAGGACGTCGAGCGGCGGCGTGGCCGTCGCCGGGGCCGGGTCGGCGGGCACCGCGGGTGTCATCACGGCCCGGGTAGCCCGCCGGGAGCGTCGCCTGGGGTGCCGTGGTGGCTCAGCAGCCTGTTCCGCGGCCTGCTGTTCCGTGGCCTGGTCGGCCTCCGGCACCGCGGGTTCCGCAGCGGCGGTCCGGTCCGGGTGAGACGGGTCCTGGCCAGAACCGTCGGCGGCGGCCTGTGCCGCCGTCTCGTCGGTCGCGGGCGCGTCCGGGGGGGTCGTTCCTTCGAGAGCCGTTTCCTCAGGGGCCACTTCCTCAGAGGCCACTTCCTCAGGGGTAACTTCATCAGATGTCACAGTGCGCACTCCTGCACGCCAGAACTACCGGCCCACACGTACCGGTATTTCCGTCGGTCGTTCGGTCGTCACCGCCACGTCGGCGGGCAGTGACGGAAGTCGTCAGGCACAGGCCGCGGTGCCGGTCGGCGGTACCGTCACCAGCCCGGCTGACCTGGCCGCACCTGGGTGCGACCTGGTTCGGGCGGCGACCGGCGATCTCGCTGCGCGGCACCTGCTGGCCCTTGGCGGACCGGTCGGCGTGGTCGACCGGATCCGCCGGTCAGTATCTCATACCAGCCCGGCGGGGCACGAGTCGGGTGTCGCCGCACGAAACCGCTCGCGACCTTGGCGTTCGCCCCGAGCCTGCGACCTGCCACGATGCGCACGCCATGTCAGAACTCGGGACGAAGGTCCCCTAAGGACCCAACCTGCGACCCTAGATTTCCCCTGTGCGACCAGGGCTCTGGCGCCCCTGCCTCGGCAGGCGTCAGGGCTGACGGGAGCACATGTCGCCCAAGTCAACGCCTCGTAGACCACGGAGAACCGCGTGGACAACCTCACCTTGGCACGGTGGCAGTTCGGAATCACCACCGTCTACCACTTCATCTTCGTGCCCCTCACCATCGGCCTCTCGCTGTTGGTCGCTGTGCTCCAGACCTTCTGGTACAGGACCGGCAAGGACGAGTGGTACCGCCTGACGAGGTTCTTCGGGAAACTCCTCCTGATCAACTTCGCCCTCGGTATCGTCACCGGTATCGTGCAGGAGTTCCAGTTCGGCATGAACTGGTCCGAATACTCCCGCTTCGTCGGTGACATCTTCGGTGCGCCGCTCGCGATGGAGGCGCTCGCCGCCTTCTTCATCGAGTCGACGTTCCTCGGCATCTGGATCTTCGGCTGGGGCCGCCTGAGCCGGGGGGTCCACCTCCTGACCATCTGGCTGGTCGCCTTCGCCGTGAACCTGTCCGCCTTCTTCATCCTCGCCGCCAACAGCTTCATGCAGTACCCGGTGGGCGCGGAGATCAACCCCGACACCGGTCGGGCGGAGATGGCGAGCCTCACCGACGTGCTGTTCAGCCAGCTGTCGATGTCCACCCTGTGGCACACGATCTCCACCGCCTTCCTGGTGTCCGGCACCTTCATGGCCGGTATCTCCATCTGGTGGGTCGTCAAGGCCACGCGGGGCGGCAACGAGGAGCAGGCCAAGAACGTGTGGCGCAAGGGTGCCACCGTCGGTCTGGTCACCGTCGTCGTCGCTGGCGTCTCGATCGTCTTCTCCGGCCACCACCAGGCCGTCGTCATGACCGAGATCCAGCCCACCAAGATGGCCGCCGCCGAGGCGCTGTGCGTCACTCCGCCTGACGGCGAGGGCGCCGGGTTCACCATCGCTGCCTTCGGTGCCTGCACACCAGGCGAGGGCAACGACTCGGTCTCCCACATCGTCACGATCCCGGGCATGCTGTCCTGGCTGTCCACGGCTAACGCGATCGGGATGGGCGGCGACACCAAGGCCCCCATCAAGGGTGCCGACACTCTGCGCGAAGAGTTCGCCGCAGCCTTCGACACGGAGTTCGTGGACGCTGAGAGCAACCCGGTGGTCGACGACTACATCCCGCCCGTCATGCCCGTGTTCTGGACCTTCCGTCTGATGATCGCGCTGGGGATCTTCTCCGCCGTGCTGGCCGTGTGGGGCCTGTGGGCCCTGCGGGGCGGTCGGGTGTCCAAGTCGACCGCGCTCGGCAAGTTCGCGGTGCTGTCGCTCCCGATGCCGTTCCTCGGCGCTGCCGCCGGCTGGATCTTCACCGAGATCGGCCGTCAGCCCTGGATCGTCGCCCCGCTCTACGAGTCGGGCGCCGGGAACGCTGCGGTGATCGGCACCGATCTGGCACTGCCGACCACGATCGCGGTCTCCCCCGGCGATGTCGTCGGCTCTACCTCGGTGTGGATCACCGTCGTCGGGCTCACGCTGGTCTACCTGGTCCTGGCCATCGCGTGGTTCTACCTGATGAAGCGCTACACGGCCAAGGGCCTGAACACTGAAGAGTCCGTCCCCGAGGTGAAGGCCGACTTGGACGACTCCAAGCCGCTGACCTTCTCCTACTGAGTCAGGAGCAGAGGACAAACTCCTATGTTGATTGACGCAATGATCGCTCCTCTGGCTGCCGGGGACGTCGACCCCGCAGTGACAGAAGGCACCGCCCAGGCCCTCGTCGGCCTGCTCCACAACATGACCGCCAGCCCGAGCGGGCTCCAGATCCTCTGGTTCGCCCTCATCGCTGTCCTGTGGGCTGGTTACCTGGTGCTCGAAGGCTTCGACTTCGGCGTCGGCATGCTGCTGCCGTTCGTCGCGAAGAAGAACGCCGAGCGCCGAACCGCACTGACCACCATCGGCCCGTTCTGGGACGGCAACCAGGTCTGGTTGCTCACCGCTGGTGGTGCCACCTTCGCGGCGTTCCCCGAGTGGTACGCCACCTTGTTCCCCGCGGCCTACCTGGCCCTGTTCCTCATCCTGCTCGGGCTCATCGTCCGTGCGGTGGGCTTCGAGTACCGCGGCAAGGTCAACTCCGCGGGCTGGCGCCGGACCTGGGACTGGTGCATCATCCTCGGCTCCTGGATCCCCGCGGTCCTGTGGGGCGTGGCGTTCGCCAACCTGGTGGCCGGTGCTCGGGCAGCGGTCGACCCGGCCCAGATCGGCCCGTCGAAGATCGTCTACGACGGCAACTTCTGGAACCTGGTGTTCGACCACAACGGGTTCCTGCTGCTCGGTGGTGCGACCACGGCAGTGCTGTTCATGGCCCACGGTGCACAGTTCCTGTCGCTCAAGACCGACGGTGCCGTCCGCAAGCGGGCCGAGAAGATGGCGTGGAAGCTGACCGCTGCCGCGACCGTCGTCGCGGCCGTCTGGGTGGTCTGGCTCGGTCTGGAGTTCACCGGCTACAACCACCTCACCATCGTGGTCTGGGCCGCCATCGTCGTGGCAGCCCTGGCCCTGATCGCCTCCGTCCTCATGTCGTGGCGCAAGAAGTTCGGCTTCGCCTTCACCGGTACGACGGTGGCGCTGCTGGCAGCCGTGGTGATCATCTTCGGGGCGCTGTTCCCGAACGTCATCAACGGTTCTCAGGTCAAGCTCAAGGGCGACGCCATCAACGACCCGATCGTGGGCTACTTCGTCCTGAACAACGTCGGTGAAGACGGCCTGCCGGTCGCCGAGGGCGGTCGTGCTCCGACGGTCACCGACGTGGTGAATGCCACGGTGAATGCCAACGGTGCGACTGTGGCCGAACCGGGCAAGGTTCCGGACGAGGCCGGCGACGTGACCGTGGCACTGACCAACGCGGTCCTGGCGGACGTGCTCGCCGGGAACTGGCCGGCTGGCGCCGGTGCGGTCCTCGGCAGGGCACCTGCCGACCAGGCAGAGCGCGATGTCTACGGCCCGTGCTCGATGCCCAGCACCAAGGCAGCAGTCGACGTCACGTTCCAGCGTGTCGTGGCTCTGGTCGAGGCTGGCGCCATCACGCCTGACGACATCACCGTCCCGCTGGCGGAAGGTGCTGGCGCCGACGAGGCTCTGGCGCTCACCGACGCGGTGCTCGCCGGTATCGCGGACGGCAGCTTCGGCCCCGACACCGAGCCGCTGGCTGGCGTGCTGTCCTGGGACAACGCCGCCACCGTGGTGGTCGTCACGCTGACACGCGTCCTCGGCTCGGCACCCAGCGACGCTGTCGTGGGCAGCGTGGTGGCGGACATCGCGAGCGGGAGCACCACCATCGGTGGTCTTCCGGCCGAGGCCGTGCGGACCGAGGTCGGCAACACCGTCCGGGCCGCTCTGGGCCAGCTGAACCTGACCATCGAGGCCGTGGTGGGCGCCATCCCAGGCACCCTCCAGGCCGTGGCCGACCAGGTCGTCGCCGCCGACAAGCCCGGCGCGGCCGAAGACCGGACGCTGTTCGGGGACGGCATGGACCTGTCCGACATCCTCGTCGGCGACATCAAGGGTTGGGACAAGGACAAGGGTCTGGCCAACCTCAACGGTCGGATCGCCAACGCCAACGGTGCTCTCCAGGCGCTGCACGTGCTCGGCTACCTCGAGGGTGACTACAAGGACGAGTGCCCGAAGGACGCCGACGGCAAGCTGCTCGCAGGTTGCACCGAGACGCTCAAGCCGTTCGAGGACGGCGCAGTGATCACGGGCCAGACGATGATGACCTCGTCGTCCAGCCCGCTGACGCTGAAGCTGATGACCTGGGTCGCCGTGATCCTGACGCCGATCGTCCTGGGCTACCAGGCGTGGAGCATCTGGACCTTCCGCAAGCGCATCAGCGCCGAGCGGATCCCGGCCGAGTCCGGTCTGGAGCCTGCCGACAAGTAGGCACCGTCTACGATCAGGGCCCCCCGTTCCCGACCGGAGCGGGGGGCCCTGATCATGTCTGGTCATGTCCACCCGATACTGCCTACGCCTGGGATACTGAAACCGTGAAGCCACTCGATCCCCGACTGCTCACCTATGCCCGAGCAGCTCGCGGGTACCTGGCCCTGACTGTCGCGACGGGGCTGGTCACCGCCGGTCTGGTCATCGCCCAGGCGGTTCTCCTCGGCCGGGTGCTCGGCCAGGTCGTGGTGGCCGCGGGGTCGGTCGACGCCGGTATAGCGCCCGATCCGCTGCCGCTGGCCGCCGTCACCAGCGCCATCGTCTGGCTGGTCGTCGTCATGGTCGTCCGCGCGGTCAGCACCACCGTGCAGGAACGTTTCGCCCACCGGGCCGCCACCAACGCCGTCAACGAGCTGCGCGAACGCCTCGTCACCCACGGCGCCCGGCTGGGGCCGCGCTGGCTGGCCTCCGGCGAGGGCCCGGCGCTGGTCACCCTGGCCACCCGCGGCCTGGACAATCTCGAACCGTATTTCGTGCGCTACCTGCCGCAGCTGGTCCTGGCCGCTACCCTCACCCCGCTGACCTGGGTCGTCGTGCTGTCCTATGACTGGTTCTCCGCCGTGCTCGTAGCGGTTGCCGTGCCGCTGATCCCGGTGTTCATGATCCTGGTCGGCAGGATGACCGAGGGCCGCTCCGCCCGGCAGCTGACGGTGATGAAGCGGCTCGGCACCCAGATGCTCGACCTCGTCGCCGGGCTGCCGACGCTGCGGACGTTCGGTCGTCAGGCCGGACCGGCCACCCGGGTCCGCCAGCTCGGCGACACGCACCGGCGGGCCACGCTGTCGACCCTGAAGATCGCCTTCCTGTCCGGTATGGTCCTGGAGCTCCTGGCGACCTTCGGGGTCGCCCTGGTCGCGGTGTTCATCGGGTTCAAGCTGCGCGACGGCGGCACCGACCTGGTCACCGCGCTGACCGTGCTGATCCTCGCCCCGGAGGTGTTCGGGCCGTTGCGGCAGGTCGGCACCCAGTTCCACGCATCGACCGACGGGGTCGCCGCCGCCGAGTCGGCCTTCAAGGTCCTCGACACACCCCTGCCGCCGTCGGGCACCACGCCCTGCCCCGACCTGCGCACCGCCACTGTCGCCCTGACCGGGGTCGGTGTGCGGTCCACCGGCGGCTGGACCCCCGACGGGCTGGACCTGACCCTCGCCCCGGGCCGGGTGACCGCGCTGGTCGGCCCGTCCGGCACCGGCAAGTCCACCACCGTGGAGGTGGTGCTCGGCCTGCTGCACCCCGACCGGGGCGGCGTAGCGGTCCGGACCGCCTCCGACCAGGACCCGACCACCCAGGGGCTCGACCTCGCGAACCTCGACCTGCGCTCCTACTGGGACCAGATCGCCTGGCTCCCGCAACGGCCTTTCCTGGAACCGGGCACCCTGCAGGCACTGCTCGGCCACCCCGACCCCGCCGACCGCGACCGGGCTGCCACGCTGACCGGGCTGGACACGGTGGTGGCCGACCTGCCGGACGGCTGGGACACCGAGCTGGGCCGCGGCGGTACCGGCCTGTCGGTCGGCCAGCGGCAGCGGGTGGCGCTGACCCGGGCCCTGCTGGCCCCCGCTCCCCTGGTGGTGCTGGACGAGCCCACCGCGCACCTGGACGCCCACGGCGAGTCCGTGGTGCTAGACACCGTCGCGGCGCTGCGCGCGGCCGGTTCGGCCGTGCTGCTCGTCGCGCACCGCGCCTCGCTGGTCGCGACCGCCGACGACGTGGTCACCGTCACCGCCCGCCCCCAGACCGCGGACGAGACCGACGCACCGGCCGCCGTGAGGCAGGGACTGGCATGAGCACCACCCAGACCGCCCCCCCGACGACGCTGACCCCGCCCGACACCCCGCGGACGCGCGGCACGCTGCTGCGCGCCGTCCGGCTCACCGGGGTCCGGCCCCTGGCCGTGATCACCTCCATCGGGCTGGGCACGCTCGCCCTGGGCTGCGCGGTCGCGCTCGGCGCGACGTCCGCGTGGCTGATCGCCCGGGCGTCGCAGATGCCGCCGGTGGTCGCACTGAGCCTGGCGGCGACCGCGGTGCGGGCCTTCGGCCTGGGCCGCGGGGTCATGCGCTATCTCGAACGCCTGGCCTCCCACAGCACCGCGCTGAGCGGGATGACGAACCTGCGCACCACCGTGTACGCCCGGCTGGCGGAGGGCACGCCCGAGGCGGTGCTGCGGGTGCGCCGCGGCGACCTGCTGGCCCGGGTCGGCGCCGACGTGGACGAGGTCGGCTTCCTCGTGGTGCGGGCCCTGATCCCGCTCGGCGTGGCTGTCACCCTCGGTGTGGGCACCTGCATCGCCATGGCCGTCCTGTGGCTCCCGGCGGGTATCGCGCTGGCCGGGTGCCTGCTCGTCGCCGGGTGGCTGGCCCCGACGCTGACCGCGGTCTCGGTGCGGCGCGCCGAGCAGCGGGCCGCGGCGGCCCGGGCCCGGATGAACGCGGTGGCGCTGGGCATGCTCGACGACGCCGGTCCGATGACGGTCGCCGGGCGCACCCCGGTCGAGGTCGCCCGCCTCGAAACGGCCGACGCCGATATCGCCCGGGCGGTCGACCGGTCCGCGGCTCCCGCCGCCCTGGCCGCCGGGCTGGGCCTGCTCGCCCAGGCCGCCGCCGTGGTCGTCGCCCTGGTCACCGGCATCCCCGCGGTCGAGCAGGGTCGGCTCGCCCCCACCATGCTGGCGGTCGTCGTGCTCACCCCGCTGGCGGCGTTCGAGGCCACGCAGGTCCTGCCTGCCGCCGCGGTCCAGCTGCAGCGCTCCCGGGCCGCGGCGGCCCGCATCCTGGCGCTGCTGGACTCGGCACAGCCCACCGGCGCCGAACCAGCGCCGCTCGACTTCGACCAGCGTGTCGCCGTCGCCGAGGCGGACGACGAACGGCTCGGCGACCTGATCGCCGAGCTGTCCGAGGACGACCAGGCCGAGATCCTGCGCGCCCTGGGCCCGGACCGGGCAGCTACCTTCCTGGACGGCGACGGCCTCGCGCCGACCGACCGCCTCCGGCAGGCCGCGGCCCGCCCCGGACCCGTGGTCCGACCGCTGCGCGCCACCGCACTGGCCTGCGGCTGGACCGGCCGCGACCCGGTGGTCACCGAGGTGGACCTCGACCTGGAGGTGGGCCGCACGGTCGCGGTCGCCGGACCGTCCGGGGCGGGCAAGACGACGCTGCTGCTCACCCTGGCGGGACTGCTGCCGGTCCGGGGCGGGCGTCTGCGGCTCGGCGACCACGACCTGGACACCCTGGACCGCGGCGACATCGTCCGGTCCGTGGTGGCCACCACCGAGGACGCGCACGTCTTCGGCACCACCGTGCTGGAGAACCTGCGGGTAGCCCGCGGCGACGTCGAGGACGCCGAGGCCCGCCGCGTGCTGGACGACGTCGGCCTCGGCCCGTGGCTGGCGGCGCTGCCCGACGGGCTGGACACGCTGCTCGGCCCGGACGCACGCACGGTGTCCGGCGGCGAGCGGCGGCGTCTGCTGCTGGCCCGGGCCCTGCTGGCCCCGGCCCCGCTGCTGCTGGTCGACGAGCCCGGCGAGCACCTCGACCCGGCGTCAGCCGACCGGATCATCACCGACCTGCTGACCCCCCGACCCGACCGGGGTGTGCTGGTGGTGACCCACCGGATCAGCCCGCTGGGCGCCGCCGACGAGGTGCTGTGGATCGAGCACGGCCGGGTCGCGGCCCGTGGCAAGCACACCGCGCTGCTGACCGACGTACCGGGCTACGCCGCGGCGGCACAGCGCGAGCGCGTCGAGGAAGAACGCTCCGAGGAGGGCGGACGATGAGCGACCAGCCGACCGTCGACGACGTCGACCTCATGAACGCCGTCCTGTCCATCGCGGGCCAGCTGGAGCTGTCCGCCGTCCTGGAACGCCTGGTGCAGGCGTCGACGCAGCTCACCGGCGCCCGCTACGCGGCGATCAACGTCCTGGACGACCACCACTCGGTGGCTTTCGTGCAGAGCGGGGTCGACGGCGATACCGCCCACCGCATCGGCGAGGCCCCCAACGCCTGCCGGGTGCTCAGCGAGATTCCCGCCGTCGGGGCGCTCCGGCTGGACGATATCGAGCAGCACCCGGCTTTCGACGGCTGGCCGGACCACCATCCGTCGATGCACGCCTTCCTCGGGACCTCGATCCGGGTCGGCGGGCAGGTGTTCGGCCAGGTCTACCTGGCCGACAAGCCGGACGGGTTCACCGCCCGCGACGAGCGGCGGATGCTGTGCCTGGCCGCGACCACCGGCGTCGCGGTGGCCAACGCCCGGCTCTACGCCGAGGCCGAACGCGGCGAACGCTGGCAGAAAGCCGCCCAGGAGATCGCCACGATGCTGCTGGAAGGCCTCGACGAAGAAGAGGCGCTGGCCCATATCGGCCGCAAGGCCCGGGAGGTCGCCCAGGCCGATACCGTCGCCCTGGTCATGCCCGGGCTGGACGGCGAGCTGATCGTCGAGCTGGCCGACGGCCACGCCGCAGGCACCCTGCTGGGCCAGGTGATGCCCGCCGACGGGCGCACCGCGGCGGTGCTGTCCGAGGGTCGGGGCATCGTCCTGCGGTCGTTGGCGGACAGCCCGGTCGCCGCGATGCGCCCCTTCGGCCCGGCCATGTACGCACCGATGCAGACCGGGGCCCGGGGCGTCGGGGTGCTCGTCCTGCTGCGTCGGGTCGGCGCGCAGACCTTCGAAGAGGTCGACCTGGTGACCGCGGAGTCGTTCGCCGCCCAGGCGGCGCTGGCCTTCGTCCTGGCCGAGGCCCGGCACGCCCAGGACATCGCGGCGCTGCTGGACGAGCGCGAACGGATCGCCCGGGACCTGCACGACCTGGCGATCCAGCAGCTGTTCGCCACGGGCATGCAGCTGGAGTCGGCCCGGCGCCGGGCCGTGGCCGGCGGGCTGGACCCCGGTGAGGTGGCCCACCTCCTCGACCAGGCCCTGGACAACGTCGACGGATCGGTGCGGGAGATCCGCGGTATCGTGCACGCCCTGCGCGACCCGGACGAGGCCACGTCGCTGGTCGAGCGGCTGCGCCGGGAGGCCTCCCTGGCCCGCACCGGGCTGGGCTTCGCCCCGTCGCTGGTGCTCGAGCTCGACGGACAGGTGCTGGACGAGCGCGAGTCCGGCGAGGGACTGGTCATCGACGAGGAGATCCTCGACGACCGGGTTACCTCGGAGCTCAACGACGACGTCGTCGCCGTGGTCCGCGAGGGCCTGGCCAACGCGGCCCGGCACGCCCACGCCTCGTCGGTCACGGTCTACGTGACGGTCACCGGTCGGGGTCCGGACGGCACGGTCAGCGTCGAGGTGCGCGACGACGGCCGCGGCCTTCCCCCCGACCGGGCCCGGCACTCCGGCACCGGCAACCTCGCCTCCCGCGCCCACAAGCACGGCGGCACCTTCAGCCTCGGCGCCTCCCCCGACGGCCTGGGCACCCTGCTCACCTGGCAGGCCCCCCTCAGCCAGTGACGGCACAGGTCTCAGGGTCTCCGCGACCTCTGTGATGCCTGTGATGCACTAGTATTGATGTCATGCGCACCACGGTATCGATCGACGACAGCCTGCTGGCCGCCGCCAAGCAGCGTGCTCAGCAGCGGCAGACGACCTTGGGGGCCTGTATCGAAGACGCTCTACGGCTGCTCCTCACCGAACCGGCGCCGTCCTCGTCGCACCCGGTGACCTTGCCGACGATGGGCGGTCGAGGTTTCCGCCCGGGGATCGACCCGACGTCGAACCGGTCGATGCTCGACGCTCTCGACGACGAGGCCGCCCGGTGATCGTCGTCGACGTCAACGTCCTCGTCGCGACGTTCCGCACCGACCACCCCCAGCACGAGGCCGCCTCGGCCTGGCTCAACCCCGTCCTGGCCGACCCCTCAGCGGCTGTCGTCGTACCTGACCTGGTGTGGGTCGGGTTCGTCCGCATCGTCACCAATGTGCGGATACTCAACGATCCAGCCGACACGGCCCAGGCGGCCGGTTTCGTCGAAGCGGTCGTCGCCACGCCTGGGTACCGGAGCGTACCTGGCCTGACGACCGGGATCAGCCGCTTCACCGACGTGTGCAAGGAGGCCAACGCGACCGCGAACCTCGTCACCGACGCATATATCGCCGCGGTAGCACTGTCGCTGGGGTGCCCGGTGGCGTCGTTCGACAGGGACTTCCGCCGGTTCGACGGACTCACCATCGTCGTCCCGCAGTGAGTGCCTGACAGTCCCTCAACCAGCGACAGCCCGGCTGCTCAACCGGTGAACTGCGTTCGGGTCGAAGTACGGTCACGCCGTCGCGCAGCGCGGCAGGCCCTCGCTCACGGCTCAGCGGCCGGGCTCGGCGCGCCAGCCAGCGTGCTTGCGGGCGGCGACCCAGGCGGCGACCTGGGTGCGGCGCTGCAGGCCCATCTTGGCCAGCAGCGACGTGATGTGGTTCTTTACGGTCTTCTCGGCCACGCCGAGCCGTTCGGCGATCTCCCGGTTGGACAGGCCGTCGCCGATGAGGTCGAGCACCTTGAGCTCGCTCGGGGTGAGGTTCTCCGTGGGGTCCTCGTGCCCGGCGCGGCGTCGGGTGACGGTACGGTCGTCGAGCAGGGTCCGGCCGACAGCCACCGCGCGGATCACGTCGGTGATCTCGGCGCCGCGCACCGACTTCAGCAGGTAGGCGGAGGCGCCCGCGTCCAGGGCGGCGGCCAGGGCGTCGTCGTCGTCGAACGAGGTCAGCACGATGGCCCGGGCGCTGGGCAGCGCCTCGCGCACCGCCTGCATGAGGTCGATACCGGTCCCGTCGGGCAGCTGCAGGTCGACGAGCATAACCTTGGGACGGACCAGGGACGCCCGGCGGATCCCGTCGGCGACAGAACCCGCCTCGGCGACCACGGTCATACCGTCGGCGCGTTCCACGACTTCGGCGATCCCCCGCCGGACCACCTCATGGTCGTCGACGATCATCACGGAGATCGGACCTGGCCGCTCGGCGGCGGGCGTCTGGCCGGTGTGGTTCACCCCCGCATACTAACGACTTCGCCCATTTCAGGGCACGATATGCCGGTGTTGTGCATGGTGAACCTCGAGCAGATTCGCCCCACCGGATGCAGGGTCAGGACCATCGATAGCCCACCGTCGCCCGGACAGCGGGTCGGGGGCCCGGACGTCAGGTCTCCGACGAGCCTGCGGCGGTCGCGGTGTCCGCCTCGTCCAGCGCGCGGTAGGCGCGCTCCGCGGCCCGCTGCTCAGCGACCTTCTTGGCCGGGCCGACACCCGAGCCGTACGTGGTGCCGGACAGCACCACCTGGGCGGTGAACACCCGCTGGTGGTCCGGGCCCTCGCCGCTGACCTGGTACGACGGCGCACCCAACCCCAGGCTGGCCGCGCGCTCCTGCAGCGACGTCTTCCAGTCCAGGCCCGCGCCCAGGTCAGTGGCGGTGCGCAGCGTCGGACCGACGAGGCGCAGCACCAGCTCCCGGGAGGTCTCCAGGCCGTGCGCCAGGTAGACCGCGCCGAGCAGGGCCTCCAGGGTGTCGGACAGGATCGAGTCCTTGTCCGGCCCACCAGTGCCCAGCTCGCCCTTGCCGAGCAGCACGAACGACCCG
Organism: Micrococcales bacterium; assembly: GCA_009777345.1. Taxonomy (GTDB): domain Bacteria; phylum Actinomycetota; class Actinomycetes; order Actinomycetales; family Cellulomonadaceae; genus Cellulomonas. The sequence continues at coordinate 69,529 of WRMB01000005.1, forward strand.
AGGCCCAGGGTGCGCGCCACGTCCGCGAGCGCCCGCTGCGACACCGTGGCGGCCCGCATCTTCGCCAGGTCGCCCTCTGAGTGACCGGGCAGGGCCCGGTACAGGTACTCAGTGACGACCAGCCCCAGCACCGTGTCGCCGAGGAACTCCAGACGCTCGTTGGTCGGGATACCGCCAGCCTCGTGCGCGAACGAACGGTGGGTCAGGGCAAGCACCAGCAGCTCGGGGTCGATATCGACTCCGAGCCGGTCCAGCAACGCCCGGCTGGGGTGCCCCATGATTGAGCAGAGACCCGGACGGTCAGTAGGTCTCGTGCTCCGAGCGCACGGCCTGGGCCAGGGTGCGATCGCCGTAGACGCCGCAGGCCGGGCACGCCACGTGCGGGCGGCGGGCCGCTCCGCAGCTGGGGCAGGTGCTCAGGGAGACCGGGGCGGCCTTCCACTGCGACCGGCGGGCACGGGTGTTGGCTCGCGACATCCGCCGCTTGGGAACCGCCATATCAGCCTTCTTCCTTGGTCTCGTCCGAACCAGGCAGCCCAGACAGGGCCGCCCAGCGCGGGTCGAACGTCTCGTGCGCGTGGCCCGGGTGGTCCGCCAGCCGCACCCCGCACTGGGCGCACAGGCCAGGGCAGTCGCTGCGGCACAGCGGACGGAACGGCAGCGCGGTGACGACCGTGTCCCGCAGGGCGGGTTCGAGGTCGGCCAGGTCGCCGTCGAGCTCACGCAGGTCCTCGTCGTCGTCACCGTCGGCGGCCGCGGCAGCCTGGCGCTCGGGGTAGACGTACAGCTCCTGCAACCGGACGTCGACGGGTTGGTCGACCCGGTCCAGGCAGCGCACACACTCCCCGACCGCCCGGCCCCGGACGTCGCCGGTGACCAAGACGCCCTCCGTGACCGCCTCGAGCCGCAGGTCCAGCTCGAGGTCCGCCCCGGCGGGGATGCCGATGACGCCCGTCCCGAGATCGCCGGGGGCGGCCACGACCCGCCGCACCGGCCGCGTCGACCCCGGCTGACGCCCCAGGTCGTACAGGTCCAGCACCAGGGGCGAGCGGTGATCGAGGTGGACCGGGCGCACGTCAGGCTCTCCTCATCGATCTCGGTCCGCACCTCGCTCGGCAGGACCAGCGCGCTAGTCTACGCGACCCGCGTCACGGTGGACAATCTGTCGTCCGTCCCCCTGGCCGGACCTGCGTGGGACTGCTACCGCCAGGCGGCGACCATGTCGGCAGGCGTCCAGCAAGCAGCGAGCGGCAGGCCCGGTTCGGCACCGTTGCGGGAGACGGCCACCAACGGGATGTCCGGGCTGGCACCGGGAACGGCCGGAGCGTCGCGGAGCAGACAGGCAAAGTCCTTGTGGTCGAACGGCTGGGTGTCGTGCCACTTGACGGAACCGACGAACCCGAGAGAACGGGCTGGGGTCCGGTCGGCTCCGACGAGGTCGATCTCGGGGTTGTTCTGCCGGTTCCACCACCCACCGACCGTCATCACGTCGGGCCATGCGTCGTCGGGCAGCAGACGTTCCAGGCTAGAGCGGACCAACGGTTCTACCGCCCGACCCCGCCAGCTGGCCCACGAGCGCTCGACCCGGGCCAGAGCCAGGTCGGCACGGCCTCGCTCGGCCAGAGCGACGACGTCCGGGGCGAAAGCGAGCCAGAAGCGCAGGTACGGGTCGGCTACCCGGTAGCGACGGTTGCGGGTGTCGACGGCGGTCGACAGGGGCAGCTCGTCAGCCAGGGCGCGTTTGACCAGCAGAGTCTTCAACAACGGACTGAGCGTGCCCGACGGGACCGTCCCAGCGCTGACCGCCGCTGCGATGGTGGCATAGGTGCGTTCTCCGGCACCGACCGCCTCCAGCACCTGCCGCGACAACGACGGCTCGGGAAACTCACCCAGCAGGGTCAGCTGACCTGAGACCAGCAGCGGTGAGAGCGGGTCGTCCAACGACCGGCGCAGAAAGTCCAGGCGAGACGATCCCTGGGGCCACGAAGCGACGACCTCTGGGAAACCGCCGGTGATCAGCCAGGCGTCCACCGCGTCGGCCGCAGGTAGACCAGCCATGTCGGCGACGTCGGCCAGGTGCAGCGGGTGGATGGTCATTGCCGCAGCGCGACCGTAGAACGCCCGGTCGTGGGACTGCAACGACTCCATGACCGAAAGGGCTGAACCGACCAGCAGCATCAGCACCGGTTTTGCTCTGAGGTGCCGGTCCCACACGGTCTGCAGCGCCCCCTCGAACTCGCTGTCCTGCGCCATCAGCCACGGCACCTCGTCGAGCACCACCAACGACGGGACGTCGTCGGGCAGAGCCATGGCGAGCAGCCGCAGCGCCTGGTTCCAGTCCGTCGCCGTCAACCCCGCCACCTCGGCCCGACCAGGCAGGTCAGACTGTACGACAGCCTCGGCCAGGTCGGCGCGCTCAGCCGCCGGGTTACGGCCGCGGGTCGCCTGGAACACCACGCTGGGAGCGTCGAGCCGGTCTGAGAACTCTTGCACCAGCCGTGACTTGCCGACCCGACGCCGCCCGGTGACGATCACCGCCCGACCCCGGCTGGCCGCAGAAGCATCCACGACGCTCTGCCACTGCTGACCGAGCGCCGCAAGATCGCGCTCTCGCCCGCTGAACTCCACACGCATCTCCGTCCCGACATAGGTAGATCAGATCTACCTTAGAACCAATCTAGCGTAGATCGGATCTAGCGTAGATCGGATCTACATCGGCGGCGGGTCGCACGACCGGCTGCCAGCGGTGATCGGGGGCTTGGGCTGGTGGCGGTCACATCGTCGGTCGTTCTGCCTGACCGGCGGCGTCGGCAGGCCCGTCCGAGCCGGAGCCGCTCCCACAGGATCGGCCCTCGACTGCACAGCACACGACCTGACGGGGAACGGCTGGTGCGCCCAACCGGTCGCGGACCGCCTGGCGCCAGGCATCGGGGGTGGGCACGACGCCGGGAGCCAGGGTGAGCGTCGCGGTGAGACGCTGGCCCATGATGTCGTCGGGTACCACGTCGACCTGTGCCTGGACCACTCCCGGCTGGGCAGCGAGCAGCGCCCGCACCCTGTCCGGGTCGACGTGCTCACCGCCGAGCCGCACCACCGGGCCGACCCGGCCGGTCAGGTACAGACGACCGTAGGCGTCGAGACGGCCCGTGTCTGGCAGGGTGAGACGTCGACCGCCGGGTTCGTCGGCCACCGAGACCAACGGGGAGGTGACCCGGACCCGGCCTGTGGTGCCGACCGGCACCGGACGGCCCGTCCCGTCCACCACCTCGATGCGGGTACCGACCACGGGGCGGCCGACGGTCGTCGGGGCGCGGGCCAGCCGCGGACCGTCCGCGAAGGCGAACGTACCGGCTTCGGTCGAGCCGTAGCAGTTCACCACGACCGGACCGAGACGGTCGGTCAGGGTCGTCAGCGTGGCGACGTCCAGCACGTCCGAACCGCTGACCACAGCCCGCAGCCGACCGATCCACCCGGGGTGAGAGGTCGCCTGGTCGGACGCCAGGTGCGCGGCCAGGCACCGCAGGTGCGGCGGAGCACCCACGATCACGCGCACCCCGTACCGACGGACCACCGCCAGCGCCGCCCCGCCCGCGGCGGCACCTGCGCCCGGACCGCCGACCTCGTCCCGCCTGGCATCCACGGCCGTGGCCAGCACCATCGGCGCACCGGTGACCAGGCACAGCACGGCGACCGCCAGCCCGTAGCCGTGGTGCAGCGGCGGCCAGACCAGGCACGGTTCGCCCGACCGCACCCTGGTCGCGCCGGCCAGCGCCAGCGCCGTCAGCGCCGCTCCAGCCGAGGCCCGGGCCCGGCCGTGGCGCAGCGGCACCCCGGTCGGGGCCCCGGTGGTACCGGAGGTGAGCAGCACCAGGGTGGAACGGCGGGCCCAGGCCGGTGGGCGGACGCCGGACGGCACCGCCGCGACCAGACGGGCCCAGTCCCGGCAGGGCACGTGACCGGTCCGGGCTCGTTCCGCCACGTCGGCCTCCGCCCGGGTGCCGGGCAGCACCGCGTCGTCGGCGTGCAGCACCAGGTCGACCGGACCGGCGTCGACCACCCGTCCGGGAGCGACGAGCACCACGTCCGCTCCTGCGCGGCTGGCGGCCCCCAGGGCGACGAACAGGTGCCGGTCGTCGTGACAGGCCACGGCCACCCGCTGGCCCGGACCGGCCAGCCGGTGGTGGACCAGCGCGGCTGCCAGCCGGCTCGCCTCCCGGTCCAGCTCGCCGTAGGTGACCGCACCGTCACCGTCGACCAGCGCGACCCGACCGCCGCGCACCCGACCGCCCGCGGCGAGCGCGGCGGCGATGCTCGTCCCGTGCCGGGGCAGGCCCGCGAGCACGGTCTGGGCCACCTGGACCGGGTGCCGCACGACGCCGACGGTGCTGAGCCCCGCGGCCAGGGCCCGCGCCTGCTCACCGAGCGTGGGCCGGGTGTCGGACCAGCGCAGGGCCATCAGGGTCGCCGTCCGGTGCGCAGCACGGCAGCCCAGCCTGCGTCGACGACGCCGGGCGCCGCATCGACCAGTGCTCGGCCCGCCCCGGCCCACCACGGTCGCACCCGCCGGGCCCGGGTGACGACCGCCCGGCACACCACGTCGGCCGCCTGGTCCACGCTGAGCTCAGGTACCCGGTAGCGGCCCGCGGTGGGTGCGCTCATCGTCGTGGTCACCCGGGGCAGGTGGATCGACGAGACCGCGACCCCGGCCGCCCGCAGCTCGGGCGCCGCCCCGGCCAGCCAAGCGTCGAACGCCGTCTTCGACGCGCTGTAGGCCGACCAGCCGGGCAGCGGGACGTCCACCTGGACGGTCGACGTCGTGACCAGGTGCCCCGAACCGCGTCGGGCCATCTCACGCAGCAGAGGAAGCGCGAAGACGGCCGGTCCGGTGTAGTTGGCCCGCACCAGACGGTCCACGTCGTCGAGCCGACCGTCCTCCAGGTACCGGTGGACGCTGTGACCGGCGTTGGCCACCAGCAGCCCCGGTGCACCGACGGTCGTCACCACGTCTTCGGCCTCAGCGGCGGCTCTGTCGGTGTCCCGCAGGTCCAGCACCCGGTACTCCAGCACCCCACCGGCGGCCCGCACCTGCGCCGCGAGGCGGGCCAGGCGATCTTCGCTGCGCGCCACGGCCACGACGTGCGCACCGACAGCCGCCAGCCGCCGCGCCACCACCCACCCGATCCCTCGCGACGCCCCCGTCACCACGACGACCTGCCCCATCACCGACGGCCGCACCCGGTCTGGTCCCGAACCGTGGGTACGCAGCCCCAAGACCGCCGGGACCCAACCGCGTCGCACCATGCCAGAACTTTACGGTTCGCCGCCCAGAGGTCACGACCAGGTCGTCGAAGCCTAGGAACCGTCCAGCGCCCGAGGACGACCTCAGTGCCGAACCCAGCCCGCCCCCCAGACTATAGAACCGATAAGTGTGCTCCAGTTCGTGGGTTCCACGCCGTTCCACCGTTTCGAAACGGTGGAACGGCGTGGAACCCACGAACTCGTGTAGCCTTATCGGCTCTCTGGTGAGGAGGGTGGGTCGTGTCGCCAAGGACGGCAGCCGAAGTCTTTCGCGAACAACGCAGGCATCACCTCCTGACGCTGCACGTCCGGCCGGGTGTGCCCGCCCTCGTCCGGGATCTACCGTCGGGGAACCTGGAACAATGAGGGCCATGTCGCACCCACCGCCGTCGCCCTACTACGTACCTGCACCGCCGCGCCGTCGGCGCGCTCCCCTGATCGCGGCGGTGGCGGCCGTCGTCGTGGTGGCGCTGGTCGCGCTGGGCGTATGGCTGCTGGTCCGTGGCAGCGGTCCCACGGCAAGCCCGACCGCGACCGTCAACCCGTGCGACGAGCAGCCCTACGACCCCCAGATCGGCCCGACCAAGGGCAACGCCTCGCTGGGCGACCCCTACCTGTGCTGGGCCGGTGGCGCTGGCTACGACGCGCTCTCCTACGACGTCCAGGTCAGCGTCGAACCGGCCACCGCCCAGATCACCGGCCAGGCCGAGGTCGTGGTCCGGCTCACCGAGGAGGTCGACGCCGTCCACCTCGACCTGGTGCTGCAGGCCAGTGCTGTCACCGTGGACGGCGCGTCGGTGGAGTTCGCGCAGGACGGGCTGGACCTGGCCGTGCCCACCGACGCACGGGTCGGCGACGAGGTGACCATCGGGGTGGAGTACTCCGGGGTGCCGAAGATGAGGTCCGAGATGGGTGAGGCCGTGCGGCGGCAGGGCTCGGAGATCCTGCTGGCCGACGAACCCGCTGGCCCGGTGACCTGGATGCCGATCAACTCCCACCCGTCCGACCCGGCGATGTTCAGCGTCGCGGTGTCCGTGCCGCGGGGCGTGGAGGCGATCTCCGTGGGTCGGCTGGTCTCGAACGGTCCCGACCCGGACGCCCCCGGACGCGACCTGTGGGTCTGGGCAGCGGACGAGCCGGTGGTCAGCTACGCGATCATGCTGGCCGTCGGCCAGTACGAGCTGGACGGTCCCCGGAACGTCACCGTGGGCGGGAAGACCGTCCAGTACGTCGCCGCCGCGCCCGTCGGGGCCGAAGCCGAACAAGCGCTCGAGTGGCTGTCGCGCAGCATCGAGGCGGCCGACGCGCTGACCGAGTTCGCCGGGGAGTACCCTCTCACCTCTCTCGGCGGCATAGTGCCCCCGATGCCGACCGGCTGGGCCTTGGAGACCCACGGACGACCGATCTACGACTCGGTGTGGATCCCGGACGACAGCGTGATCACCCACGAGCTGGCCCACTTCTGGTTCGGCAACAAAGTGGTCCTCACGCGGTGGGACGACATCGTCACCAAAGAGGGCCTGGCGTCCTACAGCGAGTACGCCGCCGACTTTACCGGCCGGAACCTGACACCCGAGGAGTTCCTCGAGAGCACCTACGACGACAACAGGCTCATCGACTGGAACCAGTCGATCTCCGACCCTGGCTCCGGCCTGGACGCCTACTCCTATAAGGTCTACCAGGGCGGCGGCGCGGCCCTCCAGGCGCTGCGCAACCGGATGGGTGACGAGGCGTTCGGAGCGTTCATCAAGGCCTGGGCCGACCAAGAAGGCCCACACTCCCTGGAGGAGTTCCGCCAGATGGCCCAGGAGTACTCCCCCACCGACGTCAGCGGCCTGCTCGCTGCCTGGTTCGACGACAAGCAGCGTCCGGCCAGGACCGCCGAGAACGGCCTGGGCGGTTAGTCCTGCGCCGGTAAATCCGGCGCAGGACACCGGCCCGTCGCCCAGGCGGACCAGGCTGCACCACATCCACACAGGTATCTGTCCCAAACCGGTCATAACGGGCCGTATCGTAGGAAGGTGACCAGTCCCGACTCGCCGCTCGACGACGTGCCGCTCGGCGACCAGGCGTACGGCGCCCGGCACGGTCGTCCGGTCGCCGCCCGGCGGTTCGTGCGCCCGGTTGCGGTGGGCGTCGCCACGCTGCTGCTGGTCACGGTCTCGGCCGCCGCAGCGTTCGTCACCGCCAACCGGCCCAAGAGCGTCGACGTCAAAGGTCTGGTCCACCAGGGCCCCGACCAACCCACCCGGCCCCCGGCAGGCCCCGACGGCGGGCGGGCGGTGAACATCCTGCTGCTGGGTTCGGACAGCCGGATGGGCGAGGAGAACCAACGGCTCGGCGGCACCGTCGCCGGGATGCGCTCCGACACCACGATCGTGCTGCACGTCTCCGCCGACCGCAGCCGGGTCGAGCTGGTCTCGATCCCCCGCGACTCCCTGGTGGACATCCCCGAGTGCAAGACCACCAAGGGCAAGGCGATCCCCGCGGCCAGGAACACGATGATCAACGCGGCGTTCGCCCGGGGCTGGGACTCCGGTGGCGACCTGGCGTCCGCCGCGGCCTGCGCCTGGAACACGGTCGAGGCGACCACCGGGCTGTACATCGACCATTTCGCCCTGGTCGACTTCGCCGGGTTCGAGCAGATGGTGAACGCGGTCGGTGGGGTGGACATCTACGTGGACCGGGCCATGCGGCAGTACGACGGTGACGGCGGTGGCCTGAACCTCAGTGCCGGGCACAACCACCTGGACGGGGAGCAGGCCCTGTACTTCGCCCGGGCCCGGTACGTCACCGGCACCGACGGTTCGGACATCACCCGGATCACCCACCAGCAGCAGCTGCTGCGCGCCCTGGCTGAGAAGGTCATGGCCTCGTCGAGCATGTCCGACGTGGCCAGCCTGACCCGGCTGGTCAACGCGGTATCGAGCAACCTGACCGTCGACCAGGGCCTGTCGGTGACCACCTCCACGTCCCTGGCCTACTCCCTGCGCTCGGTCTCCCGCAGCAACGTGGTCTTCGCCACCGCACCGTTCCAGTACGACACCGCCGACCCCAACCGGGTACGCCTGACCGACCAGGCCGACGAGGTCTGGGCCGCGATGGCCTCCGACACCCCGATCGCCGACGTGCTCCCCAAGGACGCCCAGCGCTGATCCTGGCGGCTCGACCAGTCCCCAGCCCGTCGGGCGTGCCACGGGCAAGTTAGGCATGGAGGAGAGCACGATCCGAGTTGTCCACAGCCTTGGCCTCGCTGTGGTGTGTCGGACCCTCCTGCCAGACTAAGGTCGACTCGGGAGCAACAGAGGGGGACCCATGACGACGAAGCGCCGGCACCAGAGCACGGACGCGGACGGGACGAACCGCCGCACGAGCAACTTGGTTCCCCAGGATGCCTCACTGTTGGACGCAGACGCCCTGGTAGAACGCATCTCCGGCCTGGTCGAGCAGGCCCGGGCGGCGGTGGCAGCACAGGCGAACGTTGCCTTGACCCTGACCAACTGGCACATCGGGAAGGTCATCGACGCCGAGGTCCTCCAACGTCGTCGGGCCGGGTACGGCAAGGAGGTTGTGGCAGCCGTCGCCCAGCAGTTGACGGCCCGCTACGGCTCGGGCTTCGACCTGACGAACCTCTACCGCATGGTCCAGCTGGCCCAGGCGTTCCCAGACGAGCAGATTGTCGCCTCGCTGGGGCAACAATTAAGCTGGACACACTTCAAAGCGCTGCTGCCGCTCAAGTCGGCCGAGGCTCGGCGCTTCTACGCCGAAGAGGCTGCGGCCCGGAGCCTGACGGTCCGCGAGCTGCGGCACGTCATCGCCCGCAAGGCGTACGAGCGTCGGGACATCGCCGACTCCCAGATCACCGACGGCTCGGCGGTACCGCTGGACACCTTCCGGGACCCGATGCTGCTCGACGTGCTGGGCCTGAAGGGGACCTACCAGGAGCAGGACCTGGAGGAGGCTGTCATCCGCGAGATGGAGCCGTTCCTGCTGGAAGTCGGCCAGGGCTGGACGTTCGTCACCCGGCAGAAGCGGATGACCGTCGACGGCGACGACTTCTACCTGGACCTGCTGTTCTTCTCCCGCCCGCTGCACCGCCTGGTCGCCGTCGAGCTCAAGCTCGGCAAGTTCAAGGCCGCCTACGAGGGCCAGATGAAGCTCTACCTGAAGTGGCTCGACCGCTACGAACGGCAGGCCGGAGAGGAAGCGCCCATCGGCCTGATCCTGTGCACCGAGGCCCGCCGCGAGCAGATCGAGCTGCTCCAGATGCACAAGGACGGCATCGCGGTGGCTGAGTACTGGACCGACCTGCCACCCAAGAAAGAACTGGAGGAGCGCATCCAGCTCATCCTCCGCCAGACCAAGGAACGCCTCGCCCGCCGCGAGCTGCCCGCTGCACTGGAGCGCCCTGGGACGTCCGACTTGGAAAATGCGGGAAACACATCGTGACCAGGCAGGACACTAGGAGTCCCCCCGCTGTCCCGATCCTGTCGGGGTGCTGTTCAGTCCCACCAGAGGACAAGCATGCGATCGGTCGGTACGCCGATATCCTGATAGCGGTAGCACTCTTCTAGGGGCCAGGTGTCATCGGGACGGAGGGCTTCAGGGAACCAGGCCACCACTTCGTCGGCAGTACGGTCGGTTACTAGGACTATCTGATCGCTGAAAGGCCACTCATCATCACTGTCCACCTGGGTCACAGCGATCCGGACGTCCTGCACCTCTGACCGATCCCGGACCGCGGTCAGCAGCGCGCGGATGTCGGCCAACGTGACCTGCGACGACGGATCGTCGGGATCAGGGACGACGTTGCACCAGATGCACCCGGCTTCGACGTTCCCGTCGAAGAACTCCTCCAAGGTGAGCAGAGGAAACATATCGACCGCATCATCGCCTTGGAAGTAAGGGGCGATGCGAGCGTGAACCCGCTCTAGCGCTGATGCCATCTGTCCGCGGACCACCATTCTGGACGGAGTAACCCGGTCGATCGTAACAGCAGACCGACCACCGCCGCCCGGCAGGAACTAGTCGCGGTGCGGCCAACCACCAGCCAGGCCAGCTCGGCCTTGAGCACCGCGTGTCCACCCCCACGACGATGTTCTGCCAAGATGTGGGGCCATGAGCTCTTCTGCCACACCGCCCGGGACCGCGCCCACGACCCCGTCGCGACGGGTACCTGACAAACCGGTGCTGGACGGGCTGGAGGCCCGCTGGGACACGGCCTGGGAGGCCGACGGCACCTACCGCTTCGACCCGACGGCGCCCGCCGAGCGGATGTACTCCATCGACACCCCGCCGCCGACCGTGTCCGGGTCGCTGCACGTCGGGCACGTCTTCAGCTATACCCACACCGATGTCGTGGCCCGCTACCGGCGCATGCGCGGAGCCGAGGTGTTCTACCCGATGGGCTGGGACGACAACGGGCTGCCTACCGAACGGCGGGTCCAGTACTACTACGGGGTGCGCTGCGACCCGACGCTGGCGTACGACCCGGACCTGGTGCCTCCGCAGCAGGGCGGCAAGGCGGTGAAGCCCGCCGACCAGGTGCCGGTGTCGCGGCCCAACTTCATCGAGCTGTGCGAGCAGCTGTCCGTCGCCGACGAGGTGCAGTTCGAGCAGCTGTGGCGGCACCTGGGCCTGTCGGTCGACTGGACCCGCACCTACCAGACCATCGGCGACAACGCCCGGGCCGTGGCTCAGCAGGCCTTCCTGCGCAACCTGGCGCGGGGTGAGGCGTACCAGCAGCAGGCGCCGGGGCTGTGGGACGTCACCTACCAGACCGCGGTGGCCCAGGCCGAGGTGCAGGCCAAAGAGTCGCCCGGCCACTACCACCGGATCGCCTTCCACCCGGTTGATCACGAGACGGACGGTCCGGTATACATCGAGACCACCCGGCCCGAGCTGCTGCCCGCCTGCGTGGCCCTGATCGCCCACCCCGACGACGAGCGCTACCAGCCGCTGTTCGGCCAGACGGTGCGCAGCCCGCTGTTCGGCGTGGAGCTCCCCGTGCTGGCCCACCGGGACGCCGAGATGGCCAAGGGTGCCGGTATCGCCATGTGCTGCACCTTCGGCGACCTGACCGACGTGACCTGGTGGCGCGAGCTGGACCTGCCCAACCGCAGCGTCGTGGGCCGCGACGGACGCCTGGAACGCACCACCCCCGACTGGCTGACCGGTGCGGGCGCCGAGGTCTACGCCCAGCTGGCGGGCAAGACGACGTTCTCCGCCCGGGCGGCCGTCGTCGAGGCGCTGCGGGCCTCCGGCGAGATGGAAGGCGATCCCAAGCCCACCGAGCCGGGCCGGACCGTCGGCTTCTACGAGAAGGGCGACAAACCCCTGGAGATCGTCTCCAGCCGCCAGTGGTACATCCGCAACGGCGGCAGAGACCTGGCGCTGCGCGAGGCCCTGCTGCGGCGCGGCGCCGAGCTGGCCTTCCACCCGGACTTCATGCGGGTGCGCTACGAGAACTGGGTCGGCGGGCTGAACGGCGACTGGCTGATCTCCCGGCAGCGGTTCTTCGGGGTGCCGTTCCCTGTGTGGTACCCGCTGGACGAGCAGGGCGAACCGCGCTACGACACCCCCCTGACCCCGAGCGAAGAGGCGCTGCCGGTCGACCCGTCGTCCGATGTGCCGGTCGGGTACACCGCCGACCAGCGCGGTGTGCCGGGCGGTTTCGTCGGCGACCCCGACATCATGGACACCTGGGCGACCAGCTCGCTGACCCCGCACGTCGCCGCCGGGTGGCGGGACGACCCGGCGCTGTTCGCCAAGCTGTTCCCCATGTCGCTGCGCCCCCAGGGCCAGGAGATCATCCGCACCTGGTTGTTCTCCACGGTGGTCCGCTCCCACCTGGAGCACGGGTCGCTGCCCTGGTCCCATGCGGCGATCTCCGGGTGGATCGTGGACCGCGACCACAAGAAGATCGGCAAGTCCACCGGCAACGCCATCGTCCCCAGCGACTCGTTGGAGAAGTTCGGCGCCGACGGGGTGCGGTACTGGGCGGCATCGGCCAGGCTCGGCACCGACGCGGCGTTCGAAGAGAGCCAGATGAAGATCGGCCGTCGCCTGGCGACCAAGATCCTCAATGCCGCGAAGTTCGCGCTGTCCTTCGGCGATACCGACTCCCCCGTCAGCCTGGACCCGGCGGCGGTGACCGTGCCGCTGGACCGGGCCGTCCTGGCCGGTCTGGCCGAGGTGGTGGAACAGGCCACGACCGCACTGGAGGCCTACGACCACACCCGGGCCCTGGAGGTCACCGAGACGTTCTTCTGGACCTTCTGCGACGACTACCTGGAGCTGGTCAAGGACCGGGCCTACGCCGACGCGTCCGACCCGGCCGGGGCCGCCTCGGCCCGCACCGCCCTGGCCCTGGCCCTGGACGTGCTGCTGCGGCTGTTCGCACCGGTGCTGCCGTTCGCCACCGAAGAGGTCTGGTCCTGGTGGCGGGAGGGCTCGGTGCACCGCCAGCCCTGGCCGGACGCGGCCCCGCTGCGGACGGTGGCAGGCGATGTGCCGCCGGGCGTCGTCGCGGCGGCAGGCCAGGCGCTGGCTGCCCTGCGGAAGGTCAAGTCTGAAGCGAAAGTGTCGATGCGTACCGAGGTGAGCAGCGTGCGCCTGACCGTCCCCCACGACACCGCCGACGCGGTGCGTACCGCCCTGGCCGACCTGCGGTCCGCCGGGCGGGTCACCGGCCGGCTGGACCTGGTCGCCGCCGACGTGCCCACCCCGGTGGCCGAAGCCGAGCTGGTCGTCTCATGACCCGCGAAGCCCACACCCCGGCCCCGGTGCCCGACGACCCGACCCGCTCGGGACCCCAGCTGCTGGCTGACAACCTGGCCGAGAACCCCGACCGGGTGTTCATCGAGTACAAGGACGACGGCACCTGGCGGCCGGTCACCCTGGCCGAGTTCGACCGTCAGGTCCGGGCTGTGGCCAAGGGCCTGGTGGTGTCCGGTATCAACGTCGGCGACCGGGTCGCGATCATGTCCCGCAACCGGTACGAGTGGACCCTGCTGGACTTCGCCGTCTGGGCGGCGGGCGGGGTCGGGGTGCCGGTCTACGAGACGTCGTCGGCCGAGCAGGTGCGCTGGATCTGCGCCGACGCCGGGGTCCGGCTGGCCCTGGTCGAGACCCCCGACCACGCCGGAACGGTCGGCCAGGTACGCGACGACCTGCCCGGTCTGGTCGAGGTCCTGGCCATCGACGACGGCGCGGTGGGCACGCTCGTCGCCCGCGGCCAGGACCTGGACGACGCCGAGGTGAACCGCCGCGCGGGCCTGGCCCAGGCCGACACCCTGGCGACCGTCATCTACACCTCCGGCACCACGGGACGACCCAAGGGCGTCGAGCTGACCCACGGCAACCTGGTGACCCACGCCTACAACGGGGCGCGGGGACCGATGCGCGTGGTCTTCGACACCGACCCGACCGACCCGCAGCCCCGCACCGTGCTGTTCATGCCGCTGGCCCACGTGTTCGCCCGGTACGTCCAGATGGTCACCCTGGTCGGCCGCGGCGTGCTGGCCCACTGCCCCGATACCCGGCACCTGCTGGACGATCTGGCGGCGGTCAGGCCGTCGTACATCCTGGCGGTGCCCCGGGTGTTCGAGAAGGTCTACAACTCCGCCGACCAGAAAGCCGCCTCAGGGGCCAAGCGGCGGATCTTCCGCTGGTCGGCGAAGGTCGCGATCACCTACTCGCGCGCCCTGGACACCAAGCGCGGCCCGTCCCCAGCGCTGCGGGCCGCGCACCAGCTGGCCGACCGTCTGGTCTACCGCAAGGTGCGGACCGCGTTCGGCGGACAGCTGGCCTACGCGATCTCCGGCGGGGCGCCACTCGGGGAACGGCTCGGGCACTACTTCCGCAGTGTCGGCGTGACCATCATGGAGGGCTACGGCCTGACCGAGACCATGGCCCCCACATCGGTCAACCCGCCGGGCCTGACCAAGGTCGGCACGGTCGGCCCGGCGTTCCCCGGCACCTGGGTGCGGGTGGACGACGACGGCGAGATCTGGGTCAAGGGCCCGCACGTCTTCCGCGGCTACCGCAACGAGGTCGAGGCGACCAGAGAGGCCCTGGTGGACGGCTGGTTCGCGACCGGTGACCTGGGCAGCCTGGACGACGACGGCTACCTGTCGATCACCGGCCGCAAGAAGGAGATCATCGTCACCGCCAGCGGCAAGAACGTCGCCCCGGCGCTGCTCGAAGACCGGCTGCGCGGCCACCCGCTGGTCAGCCAGGTGGTCGTCGTCGGCGACCAGCGACCGTTCGTCGCCGCCCTGGTCACCCTGGACCGGGAGATGCTGCCCGGCTGGTTGTCCTCCCACGGTCTGCCGCCGATGGACGTCACGGTCGCCGCCTGTCACCCCCGGGTGCTGGCAGCCCTGGACGCCGCGGTGACCCGGACCAACGAGGTGGTCTCCCGCGCCGAGTCGATCCGCAAGATCACGGTGCTGGACACCGACTTCACCGAGGCCAACGGCTACCTCACCCCGTCGACCAAGGTGAAACGGGCCCTGGTGCTGCGCGACTTCGCCGCCCAGGTCGACGCCCTCTACGTCGACACCCGCCCGGCCGAGACCGATACCGCCGACGACGACCCCGAGCCCGTCGATCCCGGCGCGTGACCGTCCGCCGACGAGCATCGCCCACCGTGGTTCCGGACAGCCGGTTCGGTCCGCTGGTCTCCTGCCGGACCCCGTCCGACGTGAGGCGGCCGCACGACGTCGACGTCCTGTCTCGCTACGACGGCTGCTCGCTGGCCTGGCGTCCGTCCGCCTCGCGCCGCAGCCGGGTGTGATGGCGGATCACCTCGGCGACGAGGAACGTGAGGAACTTCTCCGCGAACTCCGGGTCGAGCCCGGCCTGGTCGGCCAGGGTCCGCAGCCGGGTGACCTGCTCGGCCTCCCGGTCCGGGTCGGCCGGGGGCAGGCCGGTCCGGGCCTTGAGCACACCGACCTGCTGGGTGTGCTTGAACCGTTCGGCGAGCAGGTGGACCAGCGCAGCGTCGATATTGTCGATGCTGGCGCGCAGCCGAGCCAGCTCGGCATCAGCAGGGAGGTCGGGCACGTCTGAGATGGTACTCGGGCGGGCCTGGCGGTTCCCTGCAGGGAACCCGTCAGGCCGACTTCTCCCGGGGCGGACGCTTGGCCGCCGTGGGGCGGGTGATAGTACGGGGCACCAGGGTCGGGTAGACGTTCTGCAGCACCGTCTCCCGGGTGACGACCACCCGTTCCACGTCGTCGCGGCTCGGCACCTCGAACATCACCTGCTGCAGCACCTCTTCGAGGATGGCCCGCAGCCCCCGGGCCCCCGTGCCGCGCAGCAGCGCCTGGTCGGCGACCGCTTCCACCGCGCCGCCGGTGAGCTCCAGCTCGACCCCGTCGATCTGGAACATCCGCTGGTACTGCTTGACCAGGGCGTTGCGCGGTTCGGTGAGGATGCGCACCAGGGCGTCGCGGTCCAGCGGCGAGACGGTGGTGATCACCGGCAGCCGCCCGACGAACTCCGGGATCAGGCCGAACTTCAGCAGGTCCTCCGGCATGACGTCACCGAGCACGTCACCGTCGTCGGCGGCGTGCAGCGGGGCGCCGAAGCCGATGCCGTGCCGACCGGACCGGTTGGAGATGATGTCGTCCAGCCCGGCGAAGGCCCCGGCCACGATGAACAGCACGTTCGTCGTGTCGATCTGGATGAACTCCTGGTGCGGGTGCTTGCGGCCGCCCTGCGGCGGGACCGAGGCCGTGGTGCCCTCGATGATCTTCAGCAGCGCCTGCTGCACACCCTCCCCGGACACGTCCCGGGTGATCGACGGGTTCTCCGACTTGCGGGCGATCTTGTCGACCTCGTCGATGTAGATGATGCCCGTCTCGGCCTTCTTCACGTCGTAGTCGGCCGCCTGGATCAGCTTGAGCAGGATGTTCTCCACGTCCTCGCCGACGTAGCCGGCCTCCGTCAGGGCCGTGGCGTCGGCCATCGCGAACGGGACGTTGAGCATCTTGGCCAGGGTCTGCGCCAGGTAGGTCTTGCCGCACCCGGTCGGGCCGATGAGCAGGATGTTCGACTTGGAGATCTCCACCCGCTCCTCAGGGTTCTGCACCTTGACGTCACCGGCGTTGATCCGCTTGTAGTGGTTGTACACCGCCACGGCCAGCGACCGCTTGGCCTGCTCCTGGCCGATGATGTACTGCTCCAGGAACTCGAAGATCTGCCGGGGCTTGGGCAGGTCGGTCACCGTGCCGGTCTCCGGCTGCTCCAGCTCTTCTTCGATGATCTCGTTGCACAGGTCGATGCACTCGTCGCAGATGTACACGCCGGGGCCCGCGATGAGCTTCTTGACCTGCTTCTGGGACTTCCCGCAGAACGAGCACTTGAGCAGGTCAGCCCCATCACCGATGCGTGCCACTGGTGCCCGTCCCTTCTCGTCTCACGCCCGGTACCGCACCGGCGCCGACCTCGACCAGCGACGGTGTGACAGACGCTCTACCAACCATGACACACCAGGTGCGCGGATGCGTCAGGTTCGGTGGCGAAAGTTCCCCTCGTACCGATCGGCACCTGGTGGTGCCAGTACCAGGAGTCTGCCCCAGCCGACCCACATTCGGGTGACGCGGCGCGCATGTCGCCGTGTCTGGTCTGTATCGGCGGGCGGCTCACGACGACGGGGGCTCCGGCACGACCGTGGCCACGGCACCCTTGCGGCTGGTCAGCACCTGGTCGACCATCCCGTACTCCAGCGCCTGCTGGGCGGTGAGGATCTTGTCCCGCTCGATGTCCTTGCGCACCTGGTCGACCGCCTGCCCGGTGTGGTGGGCGATGGTCTCCTCCAGCCACTCGCGCATCCGGATCAGCTCGTTGGCGTGGATCTCGATGTCCGACGCCTGGGCGTAGCCACCTTCCATCGCCGGCTGGTGGATCAGCACCCGGGCGTTGGGCAGCGCCAGCCGCTTGCCCGGCGAGCCTGCCGCCAGCAGCACCGCCGCCGCCGAGGCGGCCTGGCCCAGGCACACCGTCTGGATCTGCGGCTTGATGTACAGCATCGTGTCGTAGATCGCCGTCAGCGCGGTGAACGAACCACCCGGGGAGTTGATGTAGATGATGATGTCGCGGTCCGGGTCGGTGCTCTCCAGCACCAGCAGCTGGGCCATGACGTCGTCGGCGGAGGCGTCGTCCACCTGCACGCCGAGGAAGACGATGCGGTCCTCGAACAGCTTGGTGTAGGGGTCCTGGCGCTTGAAGCCGTAGGCGGTGCGCTCCTCGAACTGGGGCAGCACGTAGCGGCCGACCGGGGACGCGGGGGCCAGTCCCCCAGCCAGGCGGGCGGCGGTACGCAGGTAGTGCGACTCGGTGCTCATGCTCATGTCTCCCTCAGCCTTTCGCCGACCCAGATCCCTTTGTCGACCCGCCGCCGGTGCCCCCACCACCGGCGACCGACGTGGCCTGGGTGACCACGTGGTCCACGAAGCCGTACTCCATCGCCTCGGCCGCCGTGAACCACCGGTCCCGGTCGGAGTCGGAGAGGATCTTGTCCAGCGGCTGACCGGTCTGCTCCGCCGTGAGGTCGGCCAGGGTGCGCTTCATGTGCATGATGAGCTGGGCGTTGATCCGCACGTCCGTCGCGGTACCGGAGATCCCGCCGGACGGCTGGTGCATCATCACCCGCGCGTGCGGGGTGGCGTACCGCTTGCCCTTGGCCCCCGAGGAGAGCAGGAACTGACCCATCGACGCGGCCATGCCCATAGCGATCGTCGCCACGTCCGGCTCGATGTACTGCATGGTGTCGTAGATCGCCATGCCCGCGGTGATCGAACCGCCCGGGGAGTTGATGTACAGCCAGACGTCCTTGTCCGGGTCCTCCGCGGCCAGCAGCAGCATCTGCGCGCAGATCGCGTTGGCGTTCTCGTCACGGACCTCCGAACCGAGCCAGATGATCCGCTCGCGCAGCAGACGGTTGTAGATGTGGTCGTTGAGGCCGAACCCGGGGCCGTCGGCCCGGGCGTTCACCGGCTGCGTGTTCAAAGCGCCTCCCAGCTCGCGACTGTATGCGTCTGGCACCCTAGCCCCCAGACGCCCGGATCCGCCGTCCCGCAACCCACCGTTTCGCTGTCGGCGCAGGAAGAAGGCGGTGGTCAGAAGACCGACGAGATATCTGATGCCGAGCTGGACGACGCCGGGGCGGCCGGCAGGTCGGTGGCAGCGTCGGAGTCGGAGTCGGAGCCGGAGCTGTCTGGGGTGGGGGCCTGGTCCTCGGCGTCGGTGCCGATGTACTGGCTCAGGTCGATGGGGTTGCCGTCGGGGCCGACGACGGTGACGCGGCGCAGGGCCACGGCCAGCGACTTGCCGCGGGCCACCTCGGCGGCGACGGCCGGGACCTGGCCGCGCTCGGACAGCGTGGAGATGAAGGTGCTCGGGTCCATGCCGTACTGCTGGGACATGCTCAGCAGGTACTGGAGCAGCTCGTCCTGGGAGACCTTGACCTGCAGCTTCTCGGCCAGGGTGTCGAGGAGGATCTGGCGGCGCAGCGTCGTGGTCGACTCCTCGGTGACCTCGGCGCGGTGCTCGTCGTCGGCCTCGCGGCCCTCGCCGGACAGGTGCTCGGCGACCTCGGCCTCGACCAGGTCGGTCGGCACGGGGATGTCCACGTCGGCCAGCAGACGGTCCAGCAGGCGGTCCCTGGCCTGGGAGACCTGCTCGGCGACCTTGCTGGCACCGGCCTGGGTGCGCAGGTCGTCGCGCAACTCGTCGATGGTGTCGAACTCGCTGGCCTCCTCGGCGAACTCGTCGTCAGCCTCGGGCAGCCGACGTTCTTTCACGGCCGTGGCGGTGAGCGTCACCTGGGCCTTCTCCCCCGCGTGGTCACCACCGGCCAGCGCCGTCTCGAAGGTCGTGGTCTCCCCCGCGGACAGACCGGTCAGGGCCTCGTCCATACCGTCGAGCATGGTGCCCGACCCGATCCGGTAGCTGACGCCGGAGACCTGGTCGACCGGCTCGTCGTCGATCTTCGCGACCAGGTCCAGGGCGACGAAGTCGCCGTCGGCCGCGGGCCGGTCCACCCCGACCAGGGTGCCGAAGCGCTCGCGCAGCGCGTCCAGCCGTTCGGCGATGTCCTCGTCGGTCACCTCGGTGCCGTCCACCTCGACCTTCCACGTGCTCAGGTCCGGCAGGTCCAGGACGGGACGCACCACCACCTCCGCGGTGAAGCGCAGCTCGTCGGACGGCTTCTCGTCCTTGCCGGGCAGGCCGGGCACGGCGGTGACGTCCACCTCCGGCGGGGCCAGCGGGCGCAGGTCGTTGTCGCGCACCGCGTCGGCGTAGAAGCCGGACAGGCCCTCGTTGACCGCGTGCTCCATCACCGCGGCCCGGCCGACCCGCTGGTCGACGATCCGCGGCGGCACCTTGCCCTTGCGGAACCCGGGCACCGTGATCTGCTCGGCGATGTGCTTGTAGGCGTGGTCGATGCTCGGCTTGAGCTCGTCGAGGGTCACCTCGACGGTCAACCGCACCTTGGTCGGCTCGAGGGTCTCGACGGCACTCTTCACTTCGTGTTCTCCTGCAGGATCGGGGCATCAGCACGGGACGTTGCGTCGTCAGCCGACCTGTTTTCCGGCCAGGTGATGGACGAACGACCGGCGCGGCGCACACTGGCGACCCCCGATCCTACGCCAGATCGACCGTCGCACCGGACCGGCCGTGCCCCGCCCCAGCCCGGCCCGCGCGACACCGTCGCCGTGACCCGGCGGGGCTGCCGTCGCAGGCAGACGGGCGACCTGCTCCTGTCGGCGCCGAGGAGAAGCCGGGGCCCGTCCCCCTGACCCAGCGATTCGAGACTTCTGTCGCGGGATTCGAGAGTTTAACCCTCGAATCCGCGACAGAAGCCTCGAATCCACGGTCGGCCCCTGGCTGCGGAC
>WRMB01000006.1 GCA_009777345.1 Micrococcales bacterium
AGATGCGCGACCCGGACCGCCACGCACCCACCATCGGCATCCTGCTGTGCACCGGCAAGAACGAAGCCACCGTCCGCTTCTCCCTGGCCAGCACCAACGCCCCCGTCGGCGTCGCCGACTACGAAGGCCTACCCGCCGACGTGCAGGCCGCACTACCCTCCGCCGACGAGCTGCGCGAGATCATCACCCAGACCGACCCGACTCTCGACCGCTGAGGGTGTGAGTCGTGGATGTGGAGCCTTCGAACTGGGACGCCGCCGACAGCATTCGAGCCGGGAGCTGGCTGGTCAGCAGCACCACAATTGACGCACACCCGCGTGGGTGGAGCGTCGTACCGTAGGTCCATGCGTCCTGTGACTGAGCTGCAGCGGACCGTCGCGCCGTTCGAGGTGGTGAGCGAGTACACGCCGTCGGGGGACCAGCCGACGGCGATCGCCGAGCTGACCCGGCGGGTGAACGCGGGGGAGAAGGACATGGTGCTGCTGGGGGCCACCGGGACGGGGAAGTCGGCGACGACGGCCTGGCTGGTGGAGCAGGTGCAGCGGCCGATGCTGGTCATGGAGCCGAACAAGACGCTGGCGGCGCAGATGGCCAACGAGCTGCGCCAGATGCTGCCGCACAACGCGGTGGAGTACTTCGTCTCCTACTACGACTACTACCAGCCTGAGGCGTACATCGCGCAGACCGACACCTATATCGAGAAGGACTCGTCGATCAACGCCGAGGTGGAGCGGCTGCGGCACTCGGCCACCAGCTCGTTGCTCACCCGGCGGGACGTCGTGGTGGTGTCCACGGTGAGCTGTATCTACGGCCTGGGCACGCCGCAGGAGTACGTCGACCGGATGGTCACGGTCACCGTCGGGGACGTCGTGGAGCGGGACCGGCTGCTGCGCGAGTTCGTCGCCATGCAGTACACGCGTAACGACATGGCGTTCACCCGGGGGACGTTCCGGGTGCGCGGCGACACCGTCGAGATCATCCCGATGTACGAAGAGCTCGCGGTGCGCATCGAGTTCTTCGGCGACGAGATCGAGGCCATCGCCACGCTGCACCCGCTGACCGGGGACGTGGTGCGCACCGAGCAGCAGATGCACATCTTCCCGGCCAGCCACTACGTCGCCGGGCCCGAACGCATGGAGAAAGCCATCACCGGGATCGAGGCCGAGCTGGCGCAGAGGCTGGACGAGCTCAACCGGCAGAACAAGCTGCTGGAGGCGCAGCGGCTGCAGATGCGTACCACCTACGACGTGGAGATGATGCGCCAGATCGGTTCTTGCGCGGGTATCGAGAACTACTCCCGGCATATCGACGGGCGGGGTCCGGGCAGCCCGCCGAACACCCTGATGGACTTCTTCCCCGAGGACTTCCTGCTGGTGGTGGACGAGTCGCACGTCACCGTGCCGCAGATCGGTGCCATGTTCGAAGGGGACTCCTCCCGGAAACGGGAGCTCGTCGACCACGGGTTCCGGCTGCCGTCGGCGGCGGACAACCGGCCGCTGCGCTGGGAGGAGTTCGTGGACCGGATCGGGCAGACCGTGTACCTGTCGGCCACGCCCGGCGCATACGAGCTGTCCATGGCCGACGGTGTCGTGGAGCAGATCATCCGGCCGACCGGGCTGGTGGACCCGCAGGTGGTCGTGAAACCGACGAAAGGCCAGATCGACGACCTCATCGACGAGATCCGCACCCGGGTCGAACGCGACGAACGGGTGCTGGTGACGACGCTGACCAAGAAGATGGCCGAGGACCTCACCGACTACCTGCTCGACAAGCACATCCGGGTGCGCTACCTGCACTCGGAGGTGGACACGCTGCGCCGGGTCGAGCTGCTGCGCGAGCTGCGGCTGGGGGAGTACGACGTCCTGGTCGGCATCAACCTGCTGCGCGAAGGGCTGGACCTGCCCGAGGTGTCCCTGGTGTCGATCCTCGACGCGGACAAAGAGGGGTTCCTGCGCTCGGGCACGTCGTTGATCCAGACCATCGGCCGGGCCGCCCGGCACGTGTCCGGCGAGGTGCACATGTACGCCGACCGGGTCACCGACGCGATGGCCAAGGCCATCGACGAGACCAACCGGCGGCGCGCGAAACAGGTTGCCTTCAACACCGAGCACGGTATCGACCCGACGCCGCTGCGCAAGAAGATCGGTGATATCACCGACCTGCTGGCCCGTGAGGACGCTGACACGGCCGAGCTGCTCGACAGCACCCTCAAGACCAAGGGACGCACCAGCCGAGGTACCTCGCCGGTCCCACGGGGCGGGGTCCCGGCCGACGAACGACGCCGGCTGGTCGGCGCGGCCGCGGGCGACCTGGCCGGTTTGATCCAGGAGCTCACCGACCAGATGCACGCCGCCGCCGCCGAGCTGCAGTTCGAGCTCGCGGCCCGGCTGCGCGACGAGATCGGTGATCTCAAGCGTGAGCTGCGTCAGCTCCAGGCCGCGACCGATTGAACCGCCTTCTCCGTACCGGCAGTGACATGGTCGCGGAGCATGCCGTACAGTGGCGGGCCTGGAGGGGAGTACTCCCTGCGACGTCATCGTCAGCACGGTGGCCCATGACGGCCCACCCGGTGGCATCGGACAGACGGCGCCAAGCGGTGTCGACGGTCGGACGAGACCTCCGCGTCCTCGTCGTCCCCGCAGAAGGGCAGCCATCGTGGCCCGTGCTTGTTCCCCAGTCCGTCCCCCCGTCTGGTCTCGGCCGACCACCAGTGAGAAGGGGGCCTGACCGTGTACGTGGACCCCGTGACCTGGACGGTCTCGATGATCGCCGTCGTCGCTGTGCTCGCCTTCGACCTCCAGCGCATCATGAGGCACCCCCACGTGCCCAGTGCCAAGGAGAACTGGTCGGCGCTGGCGATCTACTCTGGCGCGGCGGCCCTCTTCGGTGCCTGGATAGCGGTCGCCTACGGCGGCCAGCACTCCATGGAGTTCATCGGCGGGTGGCTTACCGAAAAATCGTTGTCGGTGGACAACCTCTTCGTGTTCCTGATCATAATGGCCCGGTTTGCTGTGCCCCGGCAGTATCAGCAGACGGCGCTCCTGGTGGGTATCATCTTGTCCTTGGTGCTGCGCACGGGGTTCATCCTCGCCGGGGCCGCCGCGATCAGCGCCTTCTCCTGGGTGTTCTACCTGTTCGGACTGTTCTTGCTGTGGACGGCGTGGAAGGTAGGGAGGGAGAAGCGCGAGGCGGGAGAGGAGTACCAGCCGCCCCGCATGGTGACCCTGGTGCAGCGGGTGCTCCCATCTACCGACCAGTACCACGGGACGAAGATGACCGTCGTGGCAGGAGGGCGTCGGCTGGCCACGCCGATGCTGATGGTGCTCGTGGCCATCGGTCTCACCGATGTGATGTTCGCGGTCGACTCGGTCCCGGCAGTCTTCGGTATCACCCAGGAGCCCTACCTGGTGCTGATGGCCAACGCCTTCGCGCTGATGGGTCTGCGTCAGCTGTACTTCTTGCTCGGCGATCTGCTGAACCGGCTCGTCTACCTCAACGCTGGCCTCGGGGTGCTGCTCGGGTTCATCGGCGCCAAGCTGGTGCTGCACGCCCTGGCCGAGAACGACCTGCCGTTCGTCAACGGTGGTGAGCACGTCACCTGGGCGCCGGACATCCCGTCGTGGCTGGGGCTCGTCGCGATCGTCGTGATCCTCGGCGTCACCGTGCTGGCGTCGTCGTGGCGCCAGCGCCGCGACCGTCAGGAAGCGTGAGAAGCCGAGCGTCCGGGTGAACCTGACTACGCGGCCGTAACCTACGCCTGCGTAGGTTACGCTGGTGACGTGACCACCACAGCGGACACCGTCGTCCACCACCGGCCGCCGATGGAGGTCGTCGTCCCCGACGAACCGCTGACCGAGGTGCTGCGGCGGGCGGTCCGGGAGCACCCCGGCGTCGTCGCGGTGGACTTCATGGGCCGACGGACCACCTACCGTCAGCTGTCTGTGCAGATCAGCAAGGCCGCCAGCGCCTTGCGGGCGCTGGGGGTCGGGCACGGCGACCGGGTCGCGCTCGTCATGCCGAACTGCACCAGCCACGTCGTCGCGTTCTGGGCGACGCTGCGCCTGGGTGCCGTCGTGGTGGAGCACAACCCCCTGTACAGCGCCGCGGCCCTGGCCCATCAGCTGGCTGACTCCGGGGCCACCGTCGCGCTGGCCTGGAGCAAGACCGTCCCGGCGGTGCTGGAGGCCCAGCCCAGCACGGACGTGCGGACCGTGGTCGCGGTGGACCTGGCCCGGGACCTGCCGACCAAGAGCCGGGCG
Source organism: Micrococcales bacterium (assembly GCA_009777345.1). Taxonomy (GTDB): domain Bacteria; phylum Actinomycetota; class Actinomycetes; order Actinomycetales; family Cellulomonadaceae; genus Cellulomonas. The sequence goes on from WRMB01000006.1 coordinate 4,260, forward strand.
GCCCTGCGGCTGCCGGTGCGCCAGGCCCGGGAGACCGCCGCGAAGATGCGCGGCCCGGTGCCCCGGGACGTGCGGTGGTGGCACCGCCTGGTGGCCGCGGCTGAGCCGTCGGGCATCGGGACCGAGCCTGCCAGCGACGACCTGGCCCTGCTCCAGTACACCGGCGGCACCACCGGCACCCCGAAGGGCGCCATGATCACCCACCGGAACCTCGTCGCCAACGTCATCCAGGGCGAGGCCTGGACCGGTATGAAACCTGGGTGCGAGACGGTGTACGGGGTGCTGCCGTTCTTCCACACCTTCGGTCTGACGCTGTGCGTGGCCTACGCGGCGCGGATCGCCGCGACCCTCGTGGCGTTCCCCAACTTCGACCCCGACCAGATGCTCGCCGCTATGCGTCGTCGGCCCGGCACGTTCCTGCCGGCGGTGCCGCCGATGCTGGACCGGCTGATGGACGCCGCCGAACGGTCGGACGCGTCGCTGACGTCGTTCCGGTACGCGCTCTCCGGCGCCATGTCCCTGCCGGCCGAGACCGCCCGGCGCTGGGAGGAGATGACCGGCGGGCTGGTCATCGAGGGCTACGGCATGACGGAGACCTCGCCGGTCGCCCTGGGCAACCCGTTCACGCCGGACCGTCGTCCCGGCGCGCTGGGCATCCCCTTCCCGTCCACCGAGATCCGGCTGGCCGACCCCGACGGTCCGCTGCGGGAGGCCACACCGGGAGCTACCGGCGAGCTGCTGGTACGTGGGCCGCAGGTGTTCTCCGGGTACTGGAACCAGCCGGAGGAGACCGCGTGCCAGCTGCTGGACGACGGGTGGCTGCGCACCGGTGACTTCGTCCGCGTCGACGACGACGGGTACGTCTACCTGGTGGACCGCCTGAAAGAGGTCATCGTCACCGGCGGGTTCAAGGTCTACCCGTCCGAGGTGGAGGACCACCTGCGCGGGCTGGAAGGCATCGAGGACGTGGCCGTCGTCGGAGTGCCCGAACCAGGCCGCGGCGAGTCGGTCGTGGCCGCGATCGTGCTCAAGGTTGGCCACACCGTCGACACGGTCGACCTGGCCGCGGTGCGCGCCTGGGGCGAGCAGCGCCTCGCCCGCTACGCCCTGCCCAAACGTCTGGTCGTGCTCACCGAGCTGCCCCGTTCCCAGGTGGGCAAGGTGCTGCGCCGCGTGGTGCGCGACCACGTCCTGCGCCGCGACGAGGCCCCACCGCCTGGGATGTGACCTTTCGGCGGGCTTCTCTCAGCAAGTGTTTCGACCTGAAACATATGTGACGAGATCAGCACAGGAATGGTCGGCGGTCGCTGCTGCCGGGGTGGTACGATCGGCCGATGGGGGAGTCAACTACTGTCGACCACCGACCAAGGAATGCCCGTCATGAGTGCTTCTTTTCCCTACTACGAACAGCCGGACGGGTTGCGGCTGAGCCCGAGCCTCGGCCTCGATGGTGAACAGGAGCGCGAGCTGCGGAACTACGTCTGGGAACAGATCGTCACAGGCGTGGACGACGCGGACGAGTTCTGCGATATCGCCGAGGATGAGTTCGAGCTGGACGAGCAGGTGCTCCAGCAGGCTTTTGACCAGTTGCTCACCGCCCGGCGTGCGCAGCAGGAGGCGTGGCCGCCCGAAGTCCGAGAGACGGCTCTGACCCGGGCTTTCGCGGACCTTGCCGAGATTGGCGTCATCGCCCGCCAAGCCTTCTCGTGCTGCGGTACTTGCGGCTCCGGCGAGATCTACGACGAACGTGACGACTCGCGGGTCTGGCGCGGCTATATCTACTTCCACATCCAGGATGCCGAGCGTATCGCAGAGAGCCGGCAGACGTATGTGGGCTACGGAGCATTTGTCGAATCCATGTTTTCCGAGGATGAGTGGAATGCCCTCAACAATACGGCGAAGGACGAGACGTACCTGCGCCTGGTCACCGACCTGATGCGCAACGATGTCACCCCAGTACTAGAACGTCACGGAATCGAAGTCGAGTGGGACGGTGATCTCGGCCGCCGCATCCTGCTGAAAGGTGTGGACTGGTACGCCGACGTCCGCTGATCCTCTCGGCCGACACGGCGGTGTGTCGGTTCAGCCGCCGTGCTTGAGCAGGTATCGTCGTCGGCCACCACCTGGGCGTGGGTCGCCGCGACGACGTCGGACAGCGCGCCGAGGTGGTCGTCGTGGCGGTGGGTGACGACGATGGTGTCCAGTGTTGCCGCTAATACGAAGCCAAACCTGACTGCGAAAGGAGTATCATGCTCTCGTACCGGGTGGACGGTGAGCGTCCGAGGTTGACGAGCGTCGACATTATCCGGCAGTTGTCGCCGAAGCGTTTCAGACAGTTGTTGCGCGAGGCCGGTCTTCCGCCATGGGGTCGGGGCGGGTCGGCGCTGGACGACGACGAGATCGCGGTGCTGCTGGAGTGCTTGCAGGTCGACGATGTTGGCGTCCTCGACGAGCTGACATCGCGGAGAGCCGAACAGAAGCAGTATCTCGTCTGGGAGTACCTGAGGTATTGCCCGCATCCTCTGGCCACCCGATATGCGATCTCGCTTCTCGACGGGAATGCGGGCTGGATGACGAATTCTGTCTCATATCTGGTACGGCACGCCCCAGAATCGTTGTCGGAATTTCTCGACCCGTCACGATCGGCAGTGCTGCGATACCACATAGCATCGGCCCAGGTGGGCGAGGCGAGGATACAAGGCGACAAGGACGGTGAGCGTCGGGCACTGACAGAGCTCGTGCGCGCCGCCCCGGCTCTGGTTGAGGGCGCGGAGGAAGCGGCCGATGCTGAAAGTGTGATCAAGCGCATGCTGGGGGCGAACGAGAAGGTTGAGGATCGCTCTGGGCTGGAGGCTCTTTGGAACAGAGCATTCTTCGCGTTCACCGATTTCGAGTACTACCTCGGCTACCTGGGCGACTATGCGCCGCACAGTCTTGACGACGACTGGAGGGCCGGGCACTGGGAGCACGCGCAGACGCTGAGGAAAGAAGCGGACTGGATGGTCGAGCAGAGCCGTGCCGCGGGCCGCCCCGACGACGCTGTGGCCTACCTGCTGGTCCGGAGTTTCATCAGTTGTGGTGGGGCAGACAGTATTCGCAACGAATTCGTCGACTCGACCGGGGAGTATGCTGAAGACAGATTGTTGCCGTACCAGTTGTGGGACGAGATCGAGGCTTACTACCGCGAGCCCGCCCGCCACTATCACACCTTGGACCACCTGGACTATATGTGGGGGGAGTACCAGCAGCCCGGCCTGTACGACCAGCAGGAGGACTCTCATGCGTTCGTCTTCGCGTTGTGCTACCACGACGTCGTCTACGATCCGGAACGGAAAGACAACGAGGCGCGTAGTGCCGACCTGGCTCGGGCACGGCTGACGGAGATCGGGTTTCCCGCGGACCGTACCGAGAAGGTCGTCGCTATGATCCTCGCGACTGCTACCCACCCGCAGACCGACGACCGCGACACCGCCGCGCTGCTCGACACGGATCTGGCGATCCTCGGGGCCGACTCCGACGACTACCGTGACTATGCCGACAAGATCCGGCGCGAGTTCCAGATGTTCTCCGATGCCGACTACCGGACGGGCCGTAGCGCGGTGCTGCGCGACCTGCTGGCGGCGCCGCGGCTGTTCCGCACCGAAGCGTGCCGACCGCTGGAGGCCCAGGCCCGCGAGAACCTGGCCGCCGAGCTGGCGGCCCTGACGGACGTCCGCTGATCCTCTCGGCCGCGTCGGTTCAGCCGCCGTGCTTGAGCAGGTAGCGGGCAGACAGGGACTTGAAGACGGCGCGGTCGTCCAGGCCGGTCAGCCCGGTGCCCTGCTGGTGGGTCCACACGATGCCCTCGGCGGTGCGACCAGGCGCGACGCCCGCCGTGCGTCGTGGACGCAGGCTACGGCATCCGCGTCACCGAAGACGCCCCTTTTGTGCTCCGGGTGTACGACAGGACCGGGCCGACGACCATCGACGCGTCCGCTGATCTCGACTCGGCACCATCGATCGGTCGGGTGCTGGCTCACCAGCCGCGTCGGCGCCACTCGCGCAGGTGGGGGCGTTCGTCGCCGAGGGTGGTGGCCAGGCCGTGCCCGGGGCGGACCGTGGTCTCGTCGGGGTAGAGATCGAAGACGCGGACGACCAGGTCGGTGTAGAGCCGGTCGAAGTTCTCGGGGGCGGTGGTCATGCCCGGGCCGCCGGGGAACAGCGAGTCACCGACGAACAGGTGGGTGCGGACCGGACGCTGCGGGCGGTCCTCGGGCACGGCCAGGGCGATGGAACCGGGGGTGTGCCCGCGCAGGGCGAGGATATCGGCGGTGACCGAACCGATCGGCAGGTGGTCGCCGTGCCGCATCACCTGACGCACCGGCACCCCGGTCCTGGCGGTGATGGCGTCCGCGTCGTCGTCGCCGGCCACCACCTGGGCGTGGGTCGCCGCGACGACGTCGGCCAGGGCGCCGAGGTGATCGTCGTGCCGGTGGGTGACGACGATGGTGTCCAGTGTTGCCCGCGGCAGTCCGGAGCCGACCAGGGCGAGCACCGCCTCGGGGTCGGCACCGGGGTCGATGAGCACCTGGCGGCGGGCCGTGGGATCGGTCAGCAGGTAGACGTTGGTCGCGAGCTCGCCGACCACGATCCGGCGCAGCTGGATCACACCTAGCTGTTCCAGGTCTGGCTCGGGCGGGATCGCTGTCCCAGGCAGCGCCAACTGGCCGGAGCTGTCGTCCTCCACCCGCCCATCATGCCAGCAACAGGGTGGACCAGGCAGGCGCACCGGCACATGGCCTACCAGTTCGAGACTTTTGTCGCCGATTCGAGAGTTTTACTCTCGAATCGGCGACAAAAGTCTCGAACCGGCGGCCGGTGGTGTGCGAAAGTCTGGTGGTTGGGGGAGTCGGGGTCCGGGACCGCGAAGATGACCTTGGCGTAGCGGTCGGCGAACTCCGGGTCGGCCAGGAGGTCGCGCCACAGGCCCGCGACCACGGTGGGGTCGTTGGCGAAGACGCCGCAGCCGAAGGCGCCGAGGATGAGCGTGAAGGTTGGTCTGTTTCAGCGCGCTCTTCCTTGTCAGGTGAGGGCGGACACCAGGTTGGGCAGCGGGATGTTGTCACGGATCAAGTGCTAACAGATATGGTCATGCCCGACGGATCGACAGGCGTCTTGTCCGAGGTGTCGGAGTAGGTGACTGTTCCGTCCGAGAGCCGTACTTTGACTGTGGTTTCCAGCTCGATCATGCCGGTATCGTCGACGCTAATGTGGATGTCGAACTTCGTGAGGGCCCGGTTATAGGTGCAGAAGTGCTCGATCTCGAAGTGCACCGCCTGCCCCTCGCCTCCCCACATGCTCGGATCAAGCGAAAAGCTGAGATAGTAGAAACCGTACTGGCTGTCGCTAAAGTTAAACTTTCCGTCTCGTATCGTGCCAGATTTGCTCACGGGTTCGGTGCCATCGTACGTAAACACCACCGGCACCCCGTCTACCGCGACTGCTCTGCCGTCGACGGTCAGTGTCACCTCTCCCGACGTTCCGCTCTTCTCAAAGACGACTGCCCAGACCATAGACGGAGTCGTCCCGGTAGACAGATACAGCAACAACAGTGCAGCAGACGCGCACGCGGCCAGCAGGACTACTGTGACGGCTGCCTTTTTCAGGCGCGAGGCAGGTCGGACTCCGTCAGACGTGCGGTCGAACCTGGCCGACATCGTCATGCAACCTCGCATTCGTGCTTCTTGCCGATGGGCCATCTTACAGGGCGGCCGCAGGCGACCGTCGTGACTGGCCTCTCAGGCTTCCTGGGCGGCGGCTCCAGCCGCGTCGGCGCCACTCGTGCAGGTGGGGGCGTTCGTCGCCGAGGGTGGTGGCCAGACCGTGCCCGGGGCCCCTGGTCGGGGCAGGACTGTAGGAACCCCCACCGTCCTTCCCTGCCGTCTCACCGCATTCTGTTGCAGTACTGGTCAGCCAGGTCGCCTTCGGTCTGGATTCTGCAGCAGGCTCTATAAGATCCTCGACCGTCGGTAGGCGACCGCGGCCAGCATCACGCCGATGAGTGTCAGCATCCCGGCGGCCCAGGCGGTCCCGGTCGATGCACCGGTGGTCGGGAGCGAACGTCCGCTGGGACCGGCGGACTGCCTGGGTGCGCCTCCCTGGTCTGTGCCTGGTGCCAGCTCGGGCTCCTGCTCGGTCTGGGTCGCGCTCGGTGTCGGGGTGGGCTGCGGATCTATGTCGAGCGTGTCTGTCGGATCTGCCGTGTTGGTCACCACGACCGTCTGCGGGCTCTCGGCGTTCATCACCAGCGTCGTCGGCGATATCTGCGCGTTTCCCCACGTCACGCCAGGAACGGGCGGGGGGAGGGCTTCGGTGAAAGTGATCCGGTCCAGGTGCCTCAGCCGAGGTCCGTCCACGACCGCACCATCGGCACCGACTATCAGGAAACCGGGCAGGGGTGCGCCGTCGGCATCGGTGGTCACGGGTTTGTCGTGCACGTCCACCACCGTGTAGTCCAGCCGGAACACGGTATCGTCGCCCACCGAGCCGGCTGCTGCCCCGGTCAGATACTTGACCGCTGCGAAGGCGACAGCGGAGACGTCAGGGGCGTCGGCCAGGTTCTCCACCACCACCTCCGAGGACGAGCCACCCCAGACCGTGACGGTCGTCGGGGTGATCGTCGTGCCACCCCAGACGATGCCCGGTATCGCGGGAGGAGCGGCCTCGCTGAAGGTGACCCGATCGCCGGTCCGTAACGCCGGTCCGGCCACCGGTGAACCGTCGGCGGTGATCGTGAGCGTCTGCGGCTGCGGCAGAGGCGCGCCGTCGAAGTCGGTCGTGACCGGATCGCCGTCGGCGTCGTTCACCACATAGCTCACCGCGAACTCGGTGCCGGGCGGAACCGAACCGGCTTGCGGCCCGACGACGTCCTTCGAGATGGTGAACGAACCGGGGAGGTCTGGGTCATGGTCGGGAATCGCGAGAACCTGGTTGTCGACCTCGATGGTCGCAACCGGCCCGTCCGCCGCGATGACGAGCGTGCTGGGGGTGACGCTCACGTTTCCCCAGGCGATGTCGCTGATCGGGGGCGGGGTCGCCTCGAGCAGCGTGACCCGGTCGCCGTCGTGCAGCGTCGGTCCCAGGGTGGCCGTCCCGTCGGCGCGGACCGTCAGGGTCCCGGTAAGCGGTGTGCCGTCCGCGTCGGTCGTGACCGGGTCACCGTCGGCGTCGACGACCGTGTAGGTCATGGTGAACGTCGTACTGGCCGGGACCAGCCCGACCAGGTCCGGGGCGCCGGTCAGCTTCTTGACCACCTTGAAGGGTGCCGTCGTCGCGCCAGGTATGTCCGCCGAGTTGGTGACGGTGACGCGGACGATGGGTACCGTGGCGTCGAGGACCAGCGTGCTCGGGTCGATCTCGACGTCTCCCCAGGCGACGCCCGGCACAGCGGGCGGCGTGACCTCGGTGAAGGTCACCCGGTCGCCGTGCTGCAGCTGAGGCCCGTCGACGACGGTGCCGTCCGCCAGCAACGTCAGCGTGGTGGGCAGCCCGTTGCCGTGTATGTCGGTGGTGACCGGGTCGCCGTCGGGGTCGGAAACCGTGAAGGCGACGGTGAACGCGGTGGTAGGCGGCACCTGGTCGGCTGCGTCCCCGACGACCTCCTTGACGATCTCGAAAGTGGCCGGCATCAGGACGGTCAGGTCTGCAATGCAGCCGAAACCGACCGAGTCGTGCCAGGGGAAGTTGTGGTGCTCGGCCCCGTCTCCGGCGCGAGTAACATCACCCGCGACGTAGAACCTGCCGTTCGTGCTGGCCGTCACCGTCGTCGTCGTCGCTCGCGGGGCCACGATCGAACCCATCGTCTGCGACGATCCCAGAATGTTAACGGTGGTTGCGTCGGGGAAATTCCACAGCAACGCTGCCGCCGCGTCGCCGAACAGGGACCCGGCAGAGAGGTTGTCGACTCGCGTACCGTTGATCTCTACGTAGTTCTGCTCCATCGTGACGGTGGTGCCGGTGACGTTGATGACCACGGGGACCGTGGCGCCGTCAGGCCCAGTGGGCAGGTTGGCGAAGATGGCTGAGCCGTAGCCGTCCACGAGGTCCTGGGCTGTGATGGTGAACACCTGCATCAGTGCGTCGGGCTGGGTGACGGTGAACGTGCCCCCGGAGTACGTACCGGTGGGGGTCAGGGCCGCCAGCTGGTCGCTGGTCCCGATCAGGTCAGAGCCGAAGCTGGCCCACGGGTCGACAGCGGCCGTGAAGCCTGTGCGGATTCCGTCGGCGCTCTCGACCGGCGGGTCGCCAGGGTTGGTACCGGGCCGTGTGGCTTTGAGGTCTCCGCTCAGGGTGCCCGCGATATCGGCCCGGCCGGTGATGCTGAGGCCGCCGACGATCGCACTGCTGCCCGGAGCGACGGTCACGTTGCCGCCGACGGCCAGCATCACGCTGTCCATCGGCGGCACGATGCCCGAGCCGACACCGACGACGCCGATGTTGAGCAACCCGCCGTTCTGCACGGTCAGGTCGCCCTGGATGACGTTGAGCCCTTCCGTCTCGGCGAACCTGGGGTTCGCGGTGAAGTTGCCGCCGATCCAGACCGCGACGTTCGCGTCGTGGAAAAAGTTGGTGACGCTGTCGACGCCCGGCATATCGCCCGGGTCGGGGCAGGCCGGGTCAGACTCGTCCGCGGCGGTGGGCAGCGTCGCGAGCCCTACGACTACCGCCGAGACGCCTGCGACGGCCACCATCTTGCGCAGAGCCGGGCGAAAGGGGTGGAGTCTGGGCGGTCGGTATCTCATCGGGCGCCCCTTTTTCTCGGTGCTGGGTTCGATGGGCTACGGGCAGGTTTCAGCGGGTCTCATCAGAGTGTGACACAGCAGGCTTCTCCATGCACTTTGCCACCTGATTTGCACCCCCAGTTCCTGTCCGGTGCGGCAGGCAGGCCACAAGGGCGGCGCCAGGACCAGCCGGTTCGGGACTTCTGTGCCCAATTCGAGAGTAATACTCTCGAATTGGGCACAGAAGTCCCGAACCGGCTGGTCGGGTCTCGGCCTCCGGATCGCCCGGGCCGCGCACAGGCGGCACGACAGGCCGCGGCGCCTGCGCTGGGCCAGCTGTTCGGAAACCTGAACATCGCACATACCGGACACCTGGGGCGCCTACGATGCGATGGTGCTGTCTGGAGACGTGCTGTCGCAGTGGTTGCAGAGACGCAACGGGTCGGTCGTCGCGGGATCGCGGATCTCGCTGACCCGGGGCGGGTTCCTGCGTGTCTCCGAAGAGGTCAACTCCCGCCCGGTGCAGGTCGCGCTGCCGGTGATGCACGGTGGGCAGGCCGCCGTGGCCCGGGCCGTGGACTCCACCGGTGCGGTGCTGGCGCTGCGGGTGCAGGCGGTGTCGTCGACGCAGGAGAAGGCCCGCCAGATGGAGCGCCTGGTCAACATGACGACCGTGGCCACCGCCGCTCGGGACCGTCCTGACCGGTTTCCCGCGGTGCTGCCAGTGCTGGAGTCGTTCGTCGTGGTGGTGCCTGGTACCGAGATGCCCGTGACCGGTCCGCAGCCGGAGTACGAGCTGTGGTGCGACCTGATGGCCTGGTGCCCGCACGACCTCAACGACTGGCAGCAGGCCCCTGGGCAGGTCCGGACCCTGCCCGTGGTGCTGGGCGCTTTCCTGCCGGTGCTGGCCACGGTGCACGCCGCGCACGAGGACCTGGGCATCGTGCACCGGGACATCACCCCGAACAACGTCCTGGTCGACGAGCAGGGCCGCCTGCTGCTGGCCGACTGGGGTATCGCCCACGGCCTGGACGCGGGCCAGACCTCGACCTACACCCAGCTGGTCGGCAACCGGGGGTTCTCCCTGCCGCCGGAGATGCTGGCCGGTGACCCGTCGGTCGGCCGGTACACCGACGCGTGGTACCTGGGGTCGCTGCTGGCCTGGATGCTCACCGGTCAGCCGCCCGGTCCCCAGCACGGGCCTACCTGGTTGCCCCCGGGGATGCCCGACGGACCGGCGGGCGAGCAGGTCGCCGCCGTGGTCCAGGGCCTGTGCCACCCCGACCCGCGGGGGCGTCTGGACCTGCCCCAGGCCTGGACCCACCTGGCCGCCGCCGCCCAGGGCCATCCGATGGCGCCTCCGGTCCTCCCGGCGGTGCCCGACACGGTCGTGGTCAACCCGACGGTGGCACCTACCGCGCCGGTCCGCGACGGGAGCCTGGCCGGGGTGACGGTTGGACCTGCCCCGGCCGCACGGTCGAAGAAGCCCCTGTGGGCCACTCTCGGTGTCGTGGGGGTGTGCGCGGCCCTCGTCGCCGGGGCGCTGGTCTGGCAGCCCTGGGACTCTGCGGCAGGCTCCGGGGGCTCACCGTCCGGGTCCTCTGGGGGCGCGTCGGAGCCGTCCCTGGAGGGGGAGGCTTGCCTGGTCGGGACCTGGGAGGCCAGCGCGACAGACGCTCTGGTGCCTCGTGACCTGCTCCAAGCAGCAAGGACCGACCGGGAGGTCAAGGGGTCGAGCACCCTCGTGCTCAAAGAGTCCCGGAGCTACTCCAGGGACGTCGATATCCTGCTGACCTGGACCGACGAGTCGTCGACTAGGCAGGAGACGTCCTTCTACCAGCTGCGTGAGGGTAGCTACAGCGTCGACGGCGACACCGTCGTGCTCTCCCCGACGTTCCTGGAGCAGCGGCACGACGACGAGTACTCCAGCCAGCGGGGCGACGTGATCGACACGACCTGGACGTACACCTGCTCAGGGTCGACCCTGACAGTGCTGACGTGGCAGAACGAAGGCTACGACAAGGAGACTGACAGCCCGATGACGTACCGCCGGAAGTGACGGCACCTGTGAAGACGACCCGTGCATGGTCAGCGTCGGGGTGGTGACCGGGTGACCGTCATCGAGGACGCGCGAAGGAGGACGAAGAGCGATGAGTCTGACCGCTGAGGAACAGGCGCGCTACGCGCGCATGGCCGCCGCCGCCGAGGCGGCCGACCGCCTGCCCGAGGGCGCGAGGGTCGTGGCCGGGGTCGGCGAGGAACCCGGTCGGGACTTCCTGGCCCAGTTCATGACACCCGCCGAGCTGGACGAGGTCTCCCGGCGCAGCCGAGGACGGCCCCGCCTGACCGAGGGCACCGGCCGTTCGCCCGGCCGTCACGTACGGCTGACCGACGACCTGGACGCCGCCCTGGTGGCCCGTGCGAAAGCCGAGGGGCGCCCCATGAGCGCCCTGGTCCGCGACGCCGTCGCCGCCTACCTCGCCACACCGAGCACCGCCGCCTGAAGACAACTTCTCGCCGGACGTCGCTGACGCGTGAGGTCGCGGGCGACGAGGGAGGGGCGTCTGATGTTCCACACGTGTTCCACCGCAAGTGACGGTCGCGCTGGGCCGCCGGGCGAGTCGAACTGGTGTGCGATGCGCTGAGGACGTAGACTCCACAACCGTGAACGACCGGCTGGTGGTGCGTGGTGCCCGTGAGCACAACCTGCGCGACGTGGACCTGGACATCCCGCGGGACCGGCTGGTGGTGTTCACCGGGCTGTCCGGGTCGGGCAAGTCGTCGTTGGCGTTCGACACGATCTTCGCCGAGGGGCAGCGCCGGTACGTGGAGTCGCTGTCGGCCTACGCCCGGCAGTTCCTGGGCCAGATGGACAAGCCGGACGTGGACTTCATCGAGGGGCTGTCCCCGGCGGTGTCGATCGACCAGAAGTCCACCAACCGCAACCCGCGGTCCACCGTGGGCACCATCACCGAGGTGTACGACTACCTGCGGCTGCTGTTCTCCCGGGCGGGTACGCAGCACTGCCCGGTGTGCGGCGAGAAGGTCACCGCGCAGACCCCGCAGCAGATCGTCGACCGGCTGCTCGAGCTGCCGGAGGGCACCCGGTACCAGGTGCTGGCGCCGGTGGTGCGCGGCCGCAAGGGGGAGTACGCCGAGCTGTTCGCCGAGCTGCAGACCAAGGGTTTCTCCCGGGTCCGGGTCGACGGCGACGTGCACCAGCTGAGCGACCCGCCGACGCTGGAGAAGAAGCTCAAGCACGATATCGAGGTCGTCGTCGACCGGCTGGTGGCCCGCGACGGGGTGCGGCGGCGGCTGACCGACTCGGTGGAGACCGCGCTCAGGCTGGCCGGGGGCCGGCTGGTCGTGGACCTGGTCGACGCCGACCCCGCCGACCCGGACCGCCAGCGCCGCTACTCCGAGCAGCGGGCCTGCCCGAACGACCACCCGCTGACCCTGGACGAGATCGAACCGCGCACCTTCTCGTTCAACGCCCCGTACGGCGCCTGCCCGGAGTGCACCGGTATCGGGTCCCGGCTGGAGGTGGACCCCGACCTGGTGGTGCCCGACGACGAGCTGAGCCTGGCCGACGGGGCCATCGCGCCGTGGGCGGCCACGTCGTCGGAGTACTTCGACCGCGTCCTGACCTCGTTGTCCGCCGACCTGGGTTTCTCCATGACGACCCCGTGGCGGGCGCTGCCGTCTCGGGCCAAGGAAGCTGTGCTGTACGGCCAGGACTACAAGGTGCAGGTGCGCTACCGCAACCGGTGGGGTCGGGAACGTCAGTACTCGACCGGGTTCGAGGGCGTGATCTCCTTCTTGGAGCGGCGGCACGAGGAGACCGACTCGGAGTGGGCCAAGGACAAGTACGAGGCGTACATGCGCCAGGTGCCGTGCCCTGCCTGCGGTGGTGCTCGTCTGAAGCCCGAGGTGCTGGCGGTGAAGGTGGCGGGCCGGTCCATCGCCGAGGTCTGCGACCTGCCCGTCGGCGAGGCCCGGAACTTCCTCGACCACCTCGACCTGGGGGTGCGCGAACGCGTCATCGCCGGGCAGGTGCTCAAGGAGATCCAGGCCCGTCTGGGGTTCCTGCTCGACGTCGGCCTGGACTACCTGACGCTGTCCCGGGGCGCGGCGACCCTGTCCGGTGGGGAGGCGCAGCGGATCCGGCTGGCCACCCAGATCGGGTCGGGTCTGGTCGGGGTGCTGTACGTGCTGGACGAACCGTCGATCGGGCTGCACCAGCGAGACAACCGGCGGCTGGTCGAGACCCTGACCCGGCTGCGCGACCTGGGCAACACGCTCATCGTGGTCGAGCACGACGAGGAGACCATCCGCGCCGCCGACTGGATCGTGGACATCGGACCGGGCGCGGGGGAGCACGGCGGCCGGGTGGTGCACTCCGGAACCCTGGCGGGCCTGCTGGACAGCTCGGAGTCGGTCACCGGCGCCTACCTGGCGGGACGGCGGACGATACCGGCGCCAGCGGTGCGCCGACCGGTCGACCGGTCGAAGATGCTCACCGTCGTCGGCGCCCGGGAGCACAACCTGCGCGATATCGACGTGTCGTTCCCGGTCGGGGTGTTCACCGCGGTGACCGGGGTGTCCGGTTCGGGCAAGTCCACCCTGGTCAACGCGATCCTGTACACGGTGCTGGCCAACGAGCTCAACCGGGCGCGACAGGTCGCGGGCCGGCACCGGCGGGTCACCGGGCTGGAGCACGTGGACAAGGTGGTGCACGTCGACCAGGGGCCGATCGGCCGCACGCCCCGGTCGAACCCTGCGACGTACACCGGGGTGTGGGACCACGTCCGCAAGCTGTTCGCCCAGACCACCGAGGCCAAGGTGCGCGGGTACACCCCGGGCCGCTTCTCGTTCAACGTCAAAGGTGGCCGGTGCGACGCTTGTTCCGGGGACGGCACCATCAAGATCGAGATGAACTTCCTGCCCGATGTCTATGTCCCGTGCGAGGTGTGCCACGGTGCTCGGTACAACCGGGAGACCCTGGAGGTCCACTTCAAGGGCAAGACCGTCGCCGACGTGCTGGCCATGCCGATCGAGGAGGCCGCGGAGTTCTTCGCCGCGGTCCCCGCCATCGCCCGGCACCTGAAGACCCTGGTGGACGTGGGGCTGGGCTATGTGCGGCTCGGCCAACCCGCCCCGACCCTGTCCGGTGGTGAGGCCCAACGCGTCAAGCTGGCCTCCGAGCTGCAGCGCCGCTCCACGGGGAAAACCGTCTACGTGCTCGACGAACCGACGACGGGCCTGCACTTCGAGGACGTCCGCAAGCTGCTCGGCGTCCTGCAGTCGCTGGCCGACAAGGGCAACACGGTCATCGTCATCGAGCACAACCTCGACGTGATCAAGAACGCCGACTGGGTCGTCGACATGGGGCCCGAGGGCGGGTCCGGCGGCGGGATCGTCGTCGCCGAAGGCACACCCGAGCAGGTCGCCGCGGTCGAGGCCAGCCACACCGGCCGTTTCCTCACCGCCGCCCTGGGAGTGGTGCCTGTCCCGGTCGGCGCCTAGGGATAGAAGGTGATTGTCGGCATGGATATGGAAAGTCGAGGCGAGTTCGCGCACATGCACCCTCCGCCGAATGCGACTGGTCGTTGCTCAGGCTGCTTGCGCACGGGTCCCAGCGGCTATGAAGCGCGCGTGGCCAGGTACTGGCTGGCGGCGTCTCGCAGCAGCTCGGAGAGGGAGCGTCCTTCGGCGCGGGCCTGTGAGCGCATGGCAGTGTCGAGCGAGCGGGGTGCCCGCACCTGCCACTGCGGAGAGGTCTCACCGGGCGTCTCGGGGTCGAGCGAGGGCCGACCACCGCGTGCAGCGCGTCGGACCTGCTCGCGGCCCTCGGGGTCGTCCTCGGTGGCGGCTTCGAGCATGGCACGCCCGGCGGCAGCGGCGTCGGCGCCGGTCAGGGGCGGGTTCGCCGGGTCGATGGTCGGCGTGTAGGACTCGGCCCATGCGGCGAGGGCGTCGTAGTGCTCCTGCGGCTTCCTGGTCATGGTCTTCACCCTCCTTGTTCTTGGTGCATCAGTGCTGTGTGCTTCTCCTGGGCTTCCATGACGTGGAAGATCACCAGGGTGCGGGGCGGAATCCTCTCGAGCATGACCTCGATCAGCGGTCCGCCCAGCTGCCGCGGCGGGCCGATGTACAGGTCTGGCCGGGACGCTCCTTCGACTCGCGGCTCGTCGAACTCGCGCCGGTAGAAGTAGGCGTTCTGGATAGCGTGCAGCGCGTCGTCGTGGTCGATGCCGTGCTTGTCCGCGCTGGGTGCCCACTCGACCGCCATACCACTACTGTAGTGCACAACTCCTGTTCTGCGCTGCACAACCAGATCACAGCGAGACCCGCCCTCCCTGTCGTGCAGGCCGGGTGCTTGACGAGCCTTCGCCTCTCTCGCTGCGCGGCCTGCGTGCTCACCGAGCGGGCCCACCAGGTTGCTCAGCGACAGCGACGGGAACGTTCACCTGCAGCTGCGACCAACCGTGCCGAGGCGCTACTGCTCGGTGAGCGGCGGCGGTGCCGCGCCAGAGCCGTCGAGCGCGTCGATATAGCGCAGGACGATGCCCTCGCGCAGCGCCCACGGCGAGATCGTCAGCGTTGGTACCCCGAACACCTTCATCGCGGTGCGCAGCACGATCGCGCCGGCCAGTACCTGGTAGGCGCGCTCGGGTGTGATGCCAGGCAGGTACTGGCGCACGTCCGAGGGCATCTTGATCAGGGTCGGCTCCCAGTCGCGCAGACCCGTGTAGTGCAGGGGCGCCAGACCACCGGTCACCGGGTCTGGTGGCCCGCCTACCAGGCGCCCCAGCGAGCGGATCGTCTTCGACGTGCCGACGACCCGGGTCGGGCTAGGTCGCCCGCTGAACACCTCGTCGCGCACCGTCGTGAGCACCTCACGGGCGTGAGCGCGCAGCGCCGACACGGCCGCGCGCGGCGGGGGGTCCTCGCGCAGGTAGTCGAGCGTGGTGCGGCCTGCCCCCAGCGGCAGCGAGAGCGACGCGTCGGGGTACTCGTCAGCTCCCTGCGCGATCTCGAACGAGCCGCCGCCGATGTCGAACAGCAAGATCTCGCCCGCCGACCAGCCCAGCCACCGTCGTACCGCCAGCATCGTGATCCGCGCCTCGTCGGCACCTGAGAGCACCTGCAGCTGGGCGTCGGTCTCACGGTTCACCCGCGTGATCACGGCCTCACCGTTAGGCGCGTCGCGGATGGCCGAGGTGGCCGTGGCGATGAGGTCGTCCACGCCGATCTCGGCGACGGCTGTCATCGCCTCGCGGACCGCGGCCACGATCCGCTGCTGACCCTGCTCGGTCAGCGCACCGTCGGCGTCGAGGTGGCGCATCAGCCGCAGCACGGTCCGCTGCGAGTGGTACGGCACGGGGCTGGCGCCGGGGTGGGCGTCGACGACCAGCAGGTGCACCGTGTTGGAACCGACGTCGATCACTCCGAGGCGCATGGAAAAAGTCTACGGTCCGGCGGTAGCCGGGCAACCACGACCGGATGAGCCGGGCTGTGTTTCGACCCGAAACACATGTGCCAGGATCCGTGCACGAAACGGTCTCGGTCGGGATCGAGCCTGTGGCATCCTCGTCAGGTCCGCACCGTGGAAGGGTCGAGCAGTGGCGTTCTGGAACAAGAAGAACAACAACAAAGAGTCGTCGTTGTCGTTGTCTGACGTGCTCGCGAAGACGGTTGCCGGGCACTACCCGGAGGCGACGGTCGACGGCGCGACGGTGACCTTGGGCGCCACAGGTATCCGGGTCGAGTGCGAGGCCGACGATCCGCAGGAGATGGGCAGCCTGCTCACCGTGGCGCTGTACCTGCGGGTCAGCGGCGGTCCGTTCGGTCCCGAGCCGTCGTTCGCCTCGATCTCTGGCTACGCACCCTGGGGCGAGGAGTGCGACATGGTCGGGCAGTCGGTCTACGCCGTGATGGAGGGCGGGTGCATGTGGACGTGCACCCTGCTGGACGTCCTCGGGGCCGCTGGTCTGGTCGCGCCGCGGGAGTCGGACGAAGAACGTCCCGAGGTGGTAGGACGACCGGCTCTGATCGGTGGGCGCAGGTACCAGGTCTGGTCGAACCAGATCGACCGGACCTTGGCGTTCGGGGAGTCGGGCCCGCAGTACGCGGACGTCCGGGCTCGGCTCGGTGGGGACTCGACGATGACCAGTGCGGTGCTAGCCACCGACACCCTGCCGGTGCACGCGTCGAACCACGCGCTGCTGCTCAGCACCTTCGCGATGACGACCAGCCAGGTGACCACGGAGGTGAAGGTGCACGGTGGTGACTGGCCTCCGTCCTGGGCGCCGCTGACCGCCGTCGGACCGACCGACGGTGGTATCACCATGCTGCGTGAGCTGGCCGTCGCCGTGCCCGCCGAACCTGCCCGGTGGGACCGTGACCGGCTCGCCTGGACCCTGGCAGCGGTCGGCACGTACCGGACCGAGCCGCACCAGGCCGCCGGGTGGCGCGGGTGGCGGCGGCACGGTGGTCAGCTGCAGGCGCCGTTGACCGACGCGCAGATCGCCGCCGCTGGTGTGGACCCGGCGGGCCTGCCCGCCGACTACCACCATTTCCTCACCCAGGTGGGCTGGGGTGCCGGGCCGGGGTACGGCCTGCTCGGCCCGACTCTGTCCGACCTGGGGCTCGTCCTGGCCCAGGCCGGTGACCAGGTCTGCTGGTACCTGGCGCCCAGCGGCGGCGTGTGGGCGGACACCCGGACCTTCGGCCTCGACCCGGTCCAGACTCACGACTCGTTCGACGCCTGGTACGCCGACTGGCTGGACAACGCGGTGGCCGGTCTGCAGCCGTGGCAGCAGTGGGACGGCAGTTGCGCCTCCCTGAACATGCTCTATGGAATGCTGGACGACGGCATAGACGTGAACAGCATGAAAGGCATAGAGATCGGGATGTCGTCCGACGAGAACGGCCAGACAGTCCAGCCGTGCCACCACTGCCAGGCGACCTTCGCCCGGTTCGGGGTGGGTGACGAGGCCTGGACCGGCTGACCCGGTGCGACAAGTCGGCTGGTCCCGCCGTTCGGACGGATTGACAGAGGCGAACGGATGTTCGATGATATAGGGACCCAGCGGTCGCGGTAGCGACCGGGAGACGGGTGGAGGTGTGGACGATGACGCAGACCTTGGTACCGCGGGTCCCTGTGCCCCAGATCCCCGTGCCCCGGAGCCCCGTGCCGCGGGTGCCGCCGCGGGGTGCCGGTGCGCCGTTGTCGTCGGAGGTGCTGCGTCTGCTGGCCCGGGCGGACGGGGAGCTGGTCGCCGCTGCGATGTCCGGGTCGTCGTGGGAGCGGTACCTGCACGCTCACCTGGCCGCGCTGCGGGCGGCTGCCGCGGTGCTCGCCGTGCGCGGCACCCCGCGGGGCCGGGGCGCGCCGCGCGACGTGTGGAGGCTCGCCGAGCGGGTGGCTCCCGAGCTGGCGGACTGGTGGTCGTACTTCGCCTCCGGTGCCCGGCTGCGGCTGGCGATCGAGGCTGGCCGGACCGACCGGGTCGACCCGCAGCGGGCCGACGAGGCCGTCGGCTGTGCGGAGCGGGCGGTGGAGGCCGTGCGGGTCGCCCTCGGGCTGGCCGACGCCGAGGAGACGCTGGTACCGACGGCGTCATGAGGACATCAGGACGGCATCGTGAGTGACAGCACCATGAGGACAGCACTGTGAGGACGGACCGGTGAGCCGGGCGCCACGCTCGTCGGCGGCCCGCCGCAGCTGGGGCGACGACGAGTCCGGCACGTCAATCCTGCACGTCGACATGGACGCGTTCTTCGCCTCCGTGGAGCTGGTCCGGCGCCCGGCGCTGCGGGGCCTGCCGGTGATCGTCGGCGGCGCGCAGCGCGGTGTGGTGCTGGCCGCCACCTACGAGGCCCGGGCCTTCGGCGTGCACTCGGCGATGCCGATGGCCCAGGCGCTGCGGGCCTGCCCGCAGGCCGTCGTGGTGCCGCCGGACCACACCGCCTACCGGGAGGTGTCAGCCGGGGTGATGGACGTGCTCGGCTCGGTCACCGCCCTGGTCGAGCAGGTGAGCATCGACGAGGCGTTCCTCGACGTGGCCGGGGCCCGGCGCCGGATGGGACCGCCCACGACCATCGCCGAGCACATCCGCGCCCAGGTCCGCAGCCGGTTCGGGGTGACCTGCTCGGTGGGGGTGGCGGCGACCAAGCTCGTCGCCAAGCTGTGCTCCGAGCACGCCAAGCCTGACGGGATGCTGCTGGTGCCCCGGCAGGCCACCGTGGACTTCATGCGCACCCTGCCGGTCGGTGCGCTGTGGGGGGTGGGGGAGCGCACCGAGCAGGCCCTGGCCCGGTGGGGGATCCGCACGGTCGCCGAGGTGGCGGACCTCGACGTGACGACGCTGCAGCGGATCGTGGGCCAGGCCCACGGCGCGCACCTGCACGACCTGGCCTGGGGCCGGGACCCGCGGCCGGTGCGGCCCGGCCACGCGACCCGGTCCATCGGCGCGGAGACGACGTTCGAGACCGATATCGGCGACCCGGCGCTGGTCGAGGCCAGGGCCCTGGAGCTGGCCGACACCTGCGCGGCCCGGCTGCGCCGCGCGGGCCTCGTCGGACGGACCGTGGCGGTCAAGGTGCGGACCAGCGACTTCCGCACGCTCAGCCGGTCGCACACCCTGGTCACCCCCACCGACGTGGGACGGGAGGTGTTCCTAGTCGCCCGGCGGCTGCTGGCCGGGGTGGACCTGCGGGGCCTGCCGGTGCGGCTCGTCGGGGTACGGGTCGAGGGGCTGCGCCGGGCCGAGGACGTGCCGCACCAGCCCACGCTGGACGAGGCGGTCGCCGGTCCGGGCCGTCGTGACGCCGAGCTGGCCGTCGACGAGGTCCGGGCCCGGTTCGGCCGGAGGGCCATCGGACCGGCCACCACGACGGTCAGCACCACGCTGGGCCTGGACAAAGCTGCGCTGGGTGGGGACAGACCCGACCGATCGACTACCACCTTCGCGCCGGTGGAACTATCCTGAAGGCACCAGTCCGCCGGCGCACAACCCAGGGGTCACGATGCCACTCTCTGAGTACGAGCAGAGGGTTCTCGAGCAGATGGAACGCCATCTGTCCACCGACGACCCTCGTCTTGCCAACCGGTTGACCCAACGTGGTCGGCCGGCCACCCGCTACCTGGTCGCGGTCGGCGGGACGCTCCTGGGCATCTTGGCCCTGCTGATCGGTGTCATCCTGGGGCCGTGGCTGGGTGTGGTGCTCGGGGCCGCCGGGTTCGTCGTCATGTTCGCCTCTGTCGCCTTCGCGTTCTCCTCGCCGCGCAGACAGCGCGCCGACGGGACGGCCCCCGCCGCAGGGACGGCCCCCCGGTCGTCGAAACCGCCGCGGCGCGGCCTCATGGACACGTTCGAAGAACGCTGGAACCGTCGCCGCGAACAGGGCTGAGCGAACAGGGCTGAGCGAACAGGGCTGAGCGAACAGGCTGAGCGAACAGGGGCCTGAGGGCTCAGCGCGTCCGGGGTGCAGACCGGTGACGGCGCAGTCCGGTCTCGATGGTCGCCACCCAGGCTGCGACCGGTGCTCCCTCGACCGGTCTGGTGCTGTCGGGCCGGGCGTAGCGCGCCGACTCCAACGCTGTGGCCAGCGCGGTCAGCGCGTCGCGTACGGCGTCGTCATTCTCGTCACCGGGGACCAGGCCGGTCAGCGGCAGGGTCAGGACCTGGCGCGGTGTGGTCGACTCGGGCCAGGCCATCTGGGCCCGGGCGAACGCCCGTCGTGCTCGGACCCAGGCCTGTTCGAGGTCTGGCGGGGCGGCCCGGGCCTGGCGCCGGGCCACGAACGCGAACGCCGCGGCCGACGCCGCGAGGATCCCGCCCAGCAACGCCACGAGCCAGCCGAGGTTCGGGCCCCGGTCGGCCGTCCGGCCGGGGGCGGGCGTCGCAGGCGGGGTGACGGTGCCACCGGGTGACGGGAGCGCGGTCGCCGGGGGAGCGGCGGTGGGCCGGTCGGTCGGGAGCTGGCTGGCGCCCGGCTGAGGGCCGCTGCTGGGTTCTGGAGCCCAGGTCGGGGCCGGGCCGGTCTGCCGGGACGGTGTCGGCTCGAACCGGACCCAGCCCACGTCGTCGAACCACAGCTCGGGCCAGGCGTGGGCGTTGCGCCCGGTGACCTCGACGACACCGTCGCGGCCGGTCCGCCCGGGCAGGAAGCCCACGGCCAGCCGGGCCGGGATGCCCTGGGTGCGGGCCATGACCACCATCGTCGTGGCGTAGTGCATGCAGTAGCCGCGCTTGGCGCCGAGGAAGCCCCACACCATGTCGTCGGAACTGTCCGGGGCGGCGGTGTCGTAGACGAAACCGCCGGAGCGCAGCCAGGTCTGCAGCGCGAGAGCCTGGTCGTACGCCGTGGTCGCGCCGTCGGTGACCTGCGTCGCCAGGGCCGCGATATCGGCGGAGTGCGGAGTATCGGGCACGGTGAGAGCGTCCGGAGGTCCGGCGCTGGTGCCGACGGCGCGCAGCTGGTCCGCGGTCCAGGCGGGGACCAGCGTCTCCATGGTGTACGACATGCCCTCGGCGCTCCGGTCCGGGAGCCAGACCAGGTCGCGCTCCTCGTCGTACCCCCAGGACTGGTAGAGGTTCAGGGTCCGGGCCGAGGCGGTGATCGGCAGGTAGCGGTCGACCAGGCCGACGATCTCCACCGTGACGACCGTCGGCGTCTGCTCCGCGCCCTGTGCCGGGGTGCCCAGCGGCCCGCGCGGCGGATCGGTGGTGCCGAAGGGAGGGCGGGGGATGTCCCAGCCTGCCCCGTCGAAGCTGGTCGCCGTGAACACCCGCAGCGGACCCAGCTCGGCGGCCGACACCCCGGACACGGTGTAGCGGAACGCCACGTGGTCGGACTGGGCGGTGAGGTCGTGACGCAGGTCCAGGTCGTCGGACAGCGAGATCGTCTGGTTGAAGGGCAGCAGCCGCACCGCCTCGCCCCAGCCGGGCAGGTGGCCGAAGACCGGGGTGAGTGCGAGCGCCACGACGACGGCGGCGGCCGAGCAGGCCACGACCACCCCGCGCCGCCACCACGTCAGCCGTCCCACGTCGGCCAGCAGCACCAGCCACGGCCCGGCGGTGAGCACCAGCGACCACACCGATGTCGGGTGCCCCAGCACCATGCCCGGCAGCCACGGTGTCAGCAGCGCGAAACCGCTGACCACGGGCACCTCGACGGAGACGCACAGATCGGCGAAGACCAGCAGCGCCGCCGCCCCGGCCACCAGGAACAGCACCACCCCCGGCCCGGCGGCCAGCGGTGGCTTGCCGACCCATATCTCGTGTGCACCGGAGCGCACGGTCTCGCCGAGCAGGTCGAAGGTCTGGTCGGAAGGCAGCAGGTGGACCGCGTCCGGGTCGCCGAAGACGGCGACCACCAGCCAGGCGCCGAACAGGACCGCGGCCACGGGGGCCACCCCGGGCCAGGGGAGCAGCAGCCGCACCACCACCAGCACCGTGGCGACCAGGGCGACGGCGCCGATCACCGCCCCGGTCCACCGGCCCGGCGCCAGCACCGCACCCAGCGACGTGAACGCCCCGGCGACGGCCGCGGCCAGCAGCCCCGTCTGCCCGGCGCGCGCCCAGTCCCAGGTGCGCGCCGGACGCGGCGGCGGGGGTGGCGGGAACGGTCCCGGTGGCAGGCTCACCGTTGCGCCACCAGCTGTCGCCACATCTCGTCCAGGCGGTCGCCGGGACGGGCGACGACCACCCGGCAGCCAGCCCGGCGCAGGTCGGCGACGGCCGGACCGTCGGCACCCGTCACCACCCAGCAGCGTGCCCCGGACGCCAGCTGGCCCAGCGCGGTACGGGCCGACCGGGTCACCGCCTGGTCGGTCGTGCCGAGCACCGCGACCACCAGCTGCCCGGCTGGTTCGACCGCGGCCAGCGTCCGCTCCAGCCTCGCCGCCGACTCCTGGGCGCTGCGGGCGCAGGTGGCGTCCAGGGTCGGCGCCAGCAGGCGGGCCCGGCCCTCCGCCTCGGTCCGGACGCTGACCGGTTCGCCGGGTCCGCCGAGACCGAGCAGCGTCACCAGGTGCCCGGCGTCGAACGCCGCGCAGGCCACCGAGGCGGCCAGCGACAGCGTCCACTCCAGCTCGGCTGCGCAGGCAGCGGACTGGGCGGACGGGACGGCGGCCACCACCGTGACCGGTCGTAGCCCGGCGTGCTCGTCGGCGCGCACCATGAGCCGACCACGACGCGCCGAGCTCGCCCAGTGCACCCGGCGCAGGTCGTCGCCCTCGGCGTACTCGCGCAGCGCGACGTCGTCGGGGGACGGTTCGTGGGCACCGAGCGCGACCTGTTCCGGTTCGCCGAGCGTCGTGCCGTCGGGCGCGCCCAGCGGCACGACGTACGGCCACACCCGCACGACGTCCGTCGTGCCCAGCGTCGTGGTGCGTCGCACGGTGCCGAACACGTCCGAGCGCGTCACCGTGAGCGGGCCGAGCGGCCAGCGGCCCCGGACCAGGGCGTACACCGAGTAGTCCAGCACGATGCGGTTCGGCGCCCGGCCGTCGGGCGACCGGGGGGCCCCGGACCAGCGCCAGACGCGCGGCGGCGGGCCGTTCCCGACCAGCTGGGGTGCGATCTGCTCGTGCACGGCCGTCGCTCCCGCCCCGACGACCACGACCTGCACCTGGGCCGCGCCGCCGACGTGCAGCGGTTCGGGGGCGACGGTGCGCTCCACCCGCACGGCCGGACCGTCGGGCAGCAGGCTGAGCACCCCGACCACCAGCACGACGCCGAGCAGCACGGCGACCCGGACCAGGTCCACCGATCCGATCAGTGTCCCGGCGGTGGCGAAGCCGACGGAGCCGACACCCAGCGTCCAGCCGCGTGGTGTCGGCCGCACCAGGCCCAGCCGTCGCACGCTGCCGCCGAACAGGGCCAGCCGCGTCGGTCCCCGCCCTGTCTCCAAGCCCGGACCCGCCGTCAGGCCCAGACCGCGGCAGGCACCGGGACGCGGTGGAGCAGGTCGACGACGATGTCCTCGGTGCCGCGGCCGGCCAGGCGGCTGTTGGCCGACGGCAGCACCCGGTGCGCCAGCACCGGCACGGCCAGCGCCTGCACGTCGTCGGGCAGCACGTGGTCGCGGCCGTTGACCGCGGCGCGGGCCCGGCTGGCGGCCAGCAGCTGGATGGAGGCCCGGGGGGAGGCGCCCAGCCGCAGCCCGTCGTGCCAGCGGGTCGCGGTGACCAGGTCGACGACGTACCGCTTGATCGCCGGTGCCGCGTAGGTGCTGCGGGCCAGGGCGATGAGCTGGGCCAGGTGGTGCGGGTCGGTGACCGGACGTACCGCGTCCAGCGGGTCGGCGGTGTCCCGGGCGTCGAGCATGGCGACCTCGTCGTCGGGGCCGGGGTAGCCGACGGCGAGCCGGGCCATGAAGCGGTCCCGCTGCGCCTCGGGCAGCGGGTAGGTGCCTTCCATCTCCACGGAGTTCTGGGTGGCCAGCACCAGGAAGGGCCGGGGCAGCTGGTAGCTGCGGCCGTCCACGGTGACCTGGGCCTCGGCCATGCACTCCAGCAGCGCGGACTGGGTGCGCGGCGACGCCCGGTTGATCTCGTCGCCGATGACGACGTGCGCGAACACCGGGCCGGGCCGGAACTCGAACTGCTCGTGCCGGTAGATGGTCACGCCGGTCAGGTCGCTGGGCAGCAGGTCGGGGGTGAACTGGATCCGTCCGACGGACGTGCCCATGGCGGCGGCGATGGCCTTGGCCAGGGTCGTCTTGCCGACGCCGGGTACGTCCTCGACCAGCAGGTGCCCCTCGGCCAGCAGCACGGTCAGCGCCACCTCGACCAGGGCGGGTCGTCCGCTGAGCACCGAGCCGACGGCCCGGCGCATCGCGGCGACGGCCTCGACCAGCTCGTCGAGGCCGACGTTCGTCGCCCGGCCTGCCGACCGGTCTGCTGAGCTGAGCATCGGCACCTCCCTGTCGTGCTCGGGTCTCAGCCTAGGACGTTATCCGCAGGCCGCGGCGGTTCGGCGGTCATCTCCCACGACGGTACCGCTCCGGACCAGGACCCGAATCGTCCTCGGGGTGGACCTTGGCCGGTCCGTCCGGACGGTGCGGGGCGGTCGGGGGTGGTCCTCCACTTTCCTCCACGATCCTGACGACGACCGTTGTCTGAGGCGGCCTGGTGGCATCGGACCGCCCTGGAGGAGACGGTCTGGCGCCCGCTGGGGACTGGGTGAGCTTGTGGTCCTCCACCTTCCTCCACGCAGATGACCTGGGAAGACGTGGAGGCTCTGGGCGATATCCGGAAATTCCCAGAGGCAATGTGGAGGGAAGTGGAGTACCGTGGAGGGCATTGGTGCGGCCGGACTGCGAAAGGAGGGGCTGTGACTGATAAGTCTGCGACGGACTTCGCCCTCGCTCTGCCCTTCCTCGGCACCTACACGCCGAAGCTCGACGACAAGGGTCGGCTGATCCTGCCCGCGAAGTTCCGGTCCGCCCTGGCGGGCGGCCTGGTGATGACCAAGGGCCAGGAGCACTGCCTGTTCGTCATGTCCTTCGACGAGTTCCGCCGGATGCACGACCAGCTGCGCCAGGCCCCGGTCACCCACAAGCAGTCCCGGGACTACCTGCGCGTCTTCCTGTCCGGGGCGACCGACGAGCTGCCGGACAAGCAGGGTCGGGTCTCCGTCCCGCCGCTGCTGCGCTCCTATGCCGGGCTCGACCGGGACGTCGCTGTCATCGGCGCCGGGTCCCGCATCGAGATCTGGGACCTGGCCACCTGGGAGGCCTACCTGGCCGAGCAGGAACCCGGGTACGCCGACACCGCGGAGGAGGTCTTCCCCAACGGACCGTTCTGAGCCCCGACCGTCGTCTGGTCCGACCTCCCCCCGTCGCTCTGGCGCACTTCCCCGGCGCCAGAGGGCCGGTGGGGGATCAGACCGGACGACCGCACCGACCACGCTGCCGACCACCGACCAGACAGAGAGAGGAGCACATCGTGGAGCCGCAGACCGCCGCCCGGCACACCCCTGTGCTGCTCGACCGCTGCCTGGACCTGCTGGCCCCCGCGCTGGAGCGCGACGGTGCCGTCCTGGTCGACGCCACCCTGGGCCTGGGGGGTCACACCGAGGCTGTGCTGCGCCGGTTCGCCACGGCGCGGGTGGTCGGCATCGACCGTGACCCGCAGGCCGTGGCGCTGGCCACCGACCGGCTGGTCGGCTACGGCGACCGGTTCACCGCGGTGCGGGCCGTGTACGACGAGATCGCCGCCGTCCTCACCGGGCTGGGCCTCGACACGGTGGACGGGGTGCTCATGGACCTCGGGGTGTCGTCGCTGCAGCTCGACGAGCCGGAGCGGGGCTTCTCCTACGCCCACGACGCCCCGCTGGACATGCGCATGGACCCGGACGACGGCCTGACCGCCGCGCAGGTGCTGGCTACCTACGACGAGGCCGCGCTGGCCCGGGTGCTCAAGGAGTACGGCGAGGAGCGGTTCGCCCGTCGGATCGCCGCCCGGATCGTCGCCGCCCGGGCCACGACGCCGCTGGCCCGGACCGCCCAGCTGGTCGACCTGGTGCGCGCGGCCGTCCCGGCCGCGGCCCGTCACACCGGTGGCCATCCCGCCAAGCGCACGTTCCAGGCGCTGCGGATCGAGGTCAACGGCGAGCTGGCGACCCTGGCCCGGGCGCTGCCCCAGGCCGTCGACCGGCTCGCGGTGACGGGGAGGATCGTCGTCGAGTCGTACCACTCGCTGGAGGACCGCATGGTGAAGCGTACCTTCGCTGCCGGTGCCACGAGCAGCGCGCCCCGCGGCCTGCCGGTCGAACCAGCCGACGCGGCGCCCTACCTGCGCCTGCTCACCCACGGGGCGGACCGGGCCGACGCGGCCGAGGTGGCCCGCAACCCGCGGTCGGCGTCGGTGCGGCTGCGGGCCGCCGAGCGGATCGCGCCCACCCCGGCCCGGCTGCGGCCCCGGGGAGGTGCGTCATGAGCGCCGCCACCGCCCGGCAGTACTCGTCCCCCCAGCGCACGTCTGGTCAGCGGGCCCCACGACCGGCCCCGCTGGCGCCCCGGCTGCGGCTGGTGCGCCCTCCCCAGCAGGTGCGCACCCGGGTGCCGTTCGTGCTGACCTGCATGGGCATCCTCGTCACGGCTCTGCTCGCCGCGCTGCTGCTGAACACTGCGATGGCCCAGGCCGCGTTCGAGACGACCGATGCCCAGCGGCAGCTGGCCCGGCTGGTCCAGGACAACGAAGATCTCCAGGCCCGGCTGGACGAGAAGTCGTCACCCGAGCAGCTGGCCGCCCAGGCCCGGGCGCTCGGCATGGTGCCCGCGACCGGGACCGGCTGGATCCGGCTGTCCGACCAGACCGTGTCCGGCGTCCAGGACCCGGCCCCGGCCGAGACACCGGTCGAGGCCCCGGCGGGGACCGACGGCCCAGCCCCGGCCGAGCCCGAGGTCGCACCGACCGGTGAGGCCCCGCCCGAGGCTGACGGGCCGGGGCTGGGGCAGCCATGAGCGTCCGGAGGGGGCGGACGCCTCGCACGACGCAGGCCCAGCCGCAGGGCACCTCGTCGGGTCGGCCGCGACAGGCCAAGCCTGGCACGGCTAAGTCCGGCACGGCGAGGTTCGGCACGGCCAAGGGTCAGCCGCGCGCCGTCGAGCCCCAGCCGCGGGCCGCCGCGGCCCGGCGTGGTGCGGCCCGCACCGGTCAGCCAGAGCCGCGCGCTGCCCGGTCCACGTCGGCCCGCGCTCGGACCCCGGGTGGCACCAGGACGGGCCGGTCGGCGCGGCCGAGCCGGTCCCAGGCGCGCGAGCTGGCACCGGTCCGCTCGTCCCGGTCGGTACCGGCTCGCACCGAGACGTCTCGGACGGGCGGACCCGCGCGCCCGCGTCCGGTGCCGGACGCCCGGCTGGTCGAGGTCGGCGGTCGACGCCGGGTGGTGTTCCTGGGCGTGACGCTGACCGTGATGTTCCTGCTGCTCGCCGGGCGGCTGGTGGTGGTGCAGGTCTTCGACGGTCCAGCCATCGCGGCGCAGGCCCGCGACGCCCGGCTGACGTCCATCACCGTGGTGGGCAGCCGCGGGTCGATCACCGACTCCACCGGTAACGTCCTGGCCAGCTCGGTGCCGCGCTACGACATCTCGGTCAACCAGCGGCTGATCCCGGCCAACCCGGGGTCCGAGGAGGAGAACATCCCGGCCGGGGCGGCGGGCGTCGCCCAACGGCTGGCCCCGCTGCTGGGCATGGACTCCGCCGAGCTGGGCGGCAGGCTGGTCGGCGACGCGGGCTACCGCTACCTGGCCAAGGGCGTGGAGCCGAAGGTGGCCCGCCAGATCGCGCAGATGGGGCTCTCGGGGATCAACGTGGAGCAGGTCTCCCAGCGGGTGTACCCGAACGGCTCGCTGGCCGGGGACATCATCGGGTTCACCAACTCCCGTTCGGTGGGCCTGCAGGGGCTGGAGTCGGCACTGGACGCCGAGCTGAGCGGCACGACCGGCACCCAGGTGTACGAACGCGGCGGGACGGGCCAGGCCATCCCCGGCGGCTACCGGTCGGGCGAGACCGCGGTGGACGGCCGGTCGGTCCAGCTGACCATCCGCTCGGACATCCAGTGGAAGGCCGAGGACGCGATCGCCCAGGCCGTCGCTGCCAGCGGTGCCCGTGCGGGCCAGATCGTGGTGCTGGACCCCAAGACCGGCGCCGTCCTGGCGCTGGCCGACGATTCGACCGTGGACCCGAACGACCCGGGCGAGGACGCCGCCGGGGCGCTGTCCAGCGCGGTCTCGCACGTCTTCGAGCCCGGTTCGACCGGCAAGGTCGTGACGCTGGCGGCGGCGCTGGAGACCGGCGCGGTCACCCCGACCACCCCGTTCGAGGTGCCGGACACCTACACCGTCGGGTCGCAGACCTTCCGCGACTCGCACCGCCACCCGGTCCAGCAGCTGACCACGACCGGGATCCTCGCCGAGTCGTCGAACACCGGGACGGTGCAGGTCGGGCAGCGGATGACCGCCCAGACCGAGTACGACTACCTGCGCCGGTTCGGCTTCGGGTCCTCCACGGGCATCGAGATGCCGGGGGAGTCCGCCGGGATCCTGCACCCCGTGGCCGACTGGGACGGCCGCACCCGGTACGCCGTGCTGTTCGGGCAGGGCCTGGCGGTCACCGCGGTGCAGGCCGCCAGCGTGTACGCGACGGTCGCCAACGGCGGGGTGCGGATCGCCCCGCACCTGGTCAAGGGCTGGACGGAACCGGACGGCACCCGGACCCCGGGCACCGAGCCAGAATCCACCCGGGTGGTCTCGGCCGAGACGGCCGAGCAGCTGTGCACCATGCTGGAGTCGGTGGTGGACGACGGCACCGGGTCGTCGGCCGCGGTGCCCGGGTACCGGATCGCCGGCAAGACCGGCACCTCGCAGAACCTCGCCACCGGCGGGTTCACGGCCTCGTTCGTCGGGTTCGCCCCGGCCGACGACCCGCAGGTCGTCGTCGCGGTGATCCTGCACGACCCGCAGACGTCGATCTACGGCGGCGTAGTGGCCGCGCCGGTGTTCTCCGACGTGGTGAGCTACGCCCTGACCGCGCTGAACGTGGCACCGTCGGGCGTCGAGCCGGACCTGTACCCGGCGACCTGGTGACCGGGCCGGGGGCAGCGTCAGGGCGAGGCACGTCACGCAGGTGGGGAGGGCACGGTAACCTCGCCCCCATGGTGTTGCCCCGTGGACGGCTGCGGCCCGAGCATCCGTCCACCCGCACCCTCGTCGAGCTCGTCGACCGGCTCGCCCCGTCCCTCGTCCTGCCGACGCCGGACCGCGGCGACACCCGGATCAGCGGTGTGGCCATGGCGTCGGGGGAGGTCGCGCCCGGCGACCTGTTCGTCGCCGCGCCGGGAGCCCACCACCACGGGGCGCGGTTCGCCGCCGACGCGGCCGCGGCCGGGGCGGTCGCGGTGCTCACCGACGCCGAGGGCGCCGACTTCGTAGCCGGGCTGCCCGGGACGGACCGGCTGGTCGTGCTCGTCGCCGACGATCCCCGCGCCCTGGCCGGTCCGGTGGCCGACTGGGTGTACGGGCACCCGTCGGGCCGTCTGGTCACCGTCGGGGTGACCGGGACCAACGGCAAGACGACGACGGCCTGGTTCGTGGACGCGGCGCTGCGGGCGGTGCACCGGCTGACCGCGTCGCTGGGCACGGTCGAGCTGCGGATCGGTGACGAAGCGGTTGAGAGCCCCCGGACGACCGTGGAGGCGCCGGTGCTGCACGGTATCGCCGCGCTGGCCGTCGAGCGGGGCGCGGCCAGCCTGGTCACCGAGGTGTCGTCGCACGCCCTGGCCCTGGGTCGGGTGCGGGGGCTGCGGTTCGACGTCGTGGGGTTCACCAACCTCCAGCGCGACCACCTGGACTTCCACCACGACATGGACGGTTACTTCGCGGCCAAGGCCCAGCTGTTCACCGCTGAGCAGGCCCGGCGCGGTGTCGTCGTCGTGGACGACGAGTGGGGCCAGCGCCTGGCGCGGGAGGCGGCCATTCCGGTGGAGACCCTCAGCACCCACCCCGACGACCGTCAGGCGGCCGACTGGACCGTCGTCGAGGCCGATATCGGTCTGGACGGGGTGGGGTCCCGGTTCGTCCTGGTCGGCCCCGACGGGGTGCGGCACGAGGCTTTCTCGCCGCTGCCCGGGCTGGTCAACGTGTCCAACGCGGCCACCGCGATCGTCCTGGCCGTGGCTGCGGGGGTGCCGCTGGGCACCGCCGTCGCGGCGGTCGGCGGCGCGGGGTCCGTGCCCGGCCGGATGGAGCGGGTCGTAGAGCGCGGCCAGGGCCTGCCCCTGGGCCTGGTGGACTACGCGCACACGCCCGACGCCCTGGTGCTGGCGCTGGAGGCGGTGCGGCCGATCACCCCGGGACGGCTGATCGTCGTGCTGGGGTCGGACGGTGACCGAGACCAGGGCAAGCGCCCCATCATGGGTCAGATCGCCGCCCGGCTGGCCGACGAGGTGTTCGTCACCGACGAGAACCCGCGCTCGGAGGACCCGGCGGCGATCCGCGCTGCGGTCCTGGCAGGCGCGACAGCAGTAACCGGGGCTATCGTGCACGAGGTCACGACCAGCCGGGCGGACGCTGTCCGCCAGGCCGTCGCCGGGGCCGACGAGTCAGATACCGTGATCGTCACCGGCAAGGGCCACGAACCGACACAGGAGATCGCCGGGGTGTTCCACCGTTACAACGACCGTGACGTGCTCGCCGCGCTCCTGGCCGAGCACCAGTCCCAAGACCAGGCTCAAGACAAGGCTCAAGACAAGGCTCAAGACAAGGCTCAAGACAAGGCTCAAGACAAGGCAGAGCGGGCATGACGGCACTCACCGTGGGCCAGGTCGCCGCGGCGACGGGCGGTCGCCTCGTCCACGTGGCACCGGCGAGCGTCGTCGACGGTCCGGTCGTCACCGACTCGCGGCAGGTCGGACCAGGGTCGCTGTTCGTGGCGCTCACCGGCGAGCACGCCGACGGCCTGGACTACGCCGCCACGGCGGTGGCCTCCGGTGCCGTGGCGGTGCTCGCCGACCGGGAGCCGTCCGGACCGGACGGTCCGCTGCCTGCGGTCGTCGTGCCGGACACCACCGCGGCGCTGGGACGGCTGGCCCAGGCTGTCCTGGCCGACCTGCGGGAGGCCGCGGCCGGACCGGGCGGGTCCGGGCGGCGCGTCGTCGCCGTGACCGGGTCGGTCGGCAAGACCACGACCAAAGACCTGCTGGCCCAGGTGCTCGGCGCGGCCGGGCCGACGGTCGCCCCGGTCCGGTCCTTCAACAACGAGATCGGCCTGCCGCTGACGGTGCTGACGGCCGACGCCCAGACCCGCTACCTGGTGCTGGAGATGGGGGCCAGCGCGCCCGGCGACCTGGACTACCTCACGGGGATCGCCCCGCCGGACGTGGCGGTGGTGCTGGCGGTCGGTCAGGCTCACCTCGGCGGGTTCGGCGGCAGCCTGGACGATGTCGCCCGGGCCAAGTCCGAGCTGGTGACCGGCCTGGCGCCCGGCGGGGTGGCGGTGCTCAACGCCGACGACCCCCGGGTCGCGGCCATGGCCGACCTGGCGCCCGGCGAGGTGGTGCGGTTCGGCTTCGCCGACACGGCCCAGGTGCGGGCGCAGGGACTGCGCCTGGAACGCGGCCGGGCGGCGTTCACCCTGGCCGTCGACCTGCCCGGCCGGGCGGTCGGTTCGGCCGAGGTGCGGCTGCGCCTGGTCGGTGAGCACCACGTGCACAACGCGCTGGCCACCGCCGCGGCGGCGCTGGTGGCGGGCCTGGACCTGGATACCGTGGCCGCGGCTCTGAGCACCGCGGACATCCGCTCGCCCCACCGGATGCACGTGGTGGACCGGCCCGACGGGGTGACGGTGGTGGACGACTCGTACAACGCCAACCCCGACTCGATGCGGGCCGCGCTCAAGGCCCTGGCGTTGCTGGCCCGTCCGGACGGCCGGTCGGTGGCGGTGCTCGGCGAGATGCTGGAGCTGGGCGATGCCTCGCTGACCGCCCACGACGCGATCGGGCGGCTGGCGGTGCGGCTGGACATCGCGCTGACCGTCGTCGTCGGGGCCGGGGCGCACCCGATCGCCACGGGCGCGGCGCACGAGGGCTCCTGGGGTGACGAGGTCGTGGAGGTTCCCGACGTGGACGCCGCGGCGGCCTTGCTGCGCGACGAGCTGCGGCCCGGGGACGTGGTGCTGGTCAAGTCGTCCTACGGCTCCGGGCTGTGGCGGCTGGGCGACCGGCTGATCGCCGAGGGCCGGTTGCCCGACGGCCAGGACGCCGACCCGGACGGGGTGCTGACGTGAGGGCGCTGCTCATCGCCGGGGCGGTCTCGATGATCGTCTCGCTGTTCGGCACGCCGCTGTTCATCCGGCTGCTGGTGCGCAAGCAGTACGGCCAGTTCATCCGTCAGGACGGACCGACCAGCCACCAGACCAAGCGGGGCACCCCGACGATGGGTGGCGTCGTCATCATCGGGGCGACGCTGGTCGGCTGGGTGGTCGCCCTGCTGCTGACCCGGACGACACCGTCAGCCTCGGCGCTGCTGGCGCTGTTCTTGATGGTCGGTCTGGGCTTCGTCGGGTTCCTCGACGACTACATCAAGATCTCCCGGCAGCGCAGCCTGGGCCTGTCGCCCTGGGCGAAGATCATCGGGCAGGGCGTCGTCGGGGTGACCTTCGCGGTGCTCGCCCTGCAGTTCCCCAACGAACGGCACCGCTACCCGGCGTCCACCCAGATATCGTTCATCCGGGACACGAAGTTCGACCTGTCCGACGCGAAGCTCTTCGGGCTCGGGCTCGGGCTGCTGCTGTTCGTCATCTGGGCGAACTTCCTCATCACGGCCTGGTCGAACGCGGTCAACCTGACCGACGGGCTGGACGGGCTGGCCACCGGCGCCTCGCTCATCGTGTTCGGCGCGTACGTGCTGCTCGGGGTGTGGCAGAACAACCAGACCTGCCAGCTGATCGAGACGGCCGGGCCCCGGTGCTACGAGACCCGCGACCCGATGTCCTTGGCGATGGTGGCCATCGCGATCACCGGGGCGCTGTTCGGCTTCCTGTGGTGGAACGCCAGCCCGGCGCAGATCTTCATGGGCGACACCGGGTCGCTGGCGCTGGGCGGGGCGCTGGCGGCGCTGTCGATCCTCACCCGCACCGAGCTGCTGGCCGCGATCATCGGCGGACTGTTCGTGCTGGTGGTGCTGTCCGACGTCATCCAGATCGGCTGGTTCAAGGCGACCCGGAGACGGGTGTTCAAGATGGCGCCGCTGCACCATCATTTCGAGCTGTCCGGCTGGGGCGAGGTGACGATCGTCATACGGTTCTGGATCATCGCCGGGCTGTGCGTCGCCGTGGGGATCGGGGCGTTCTACGCCGAGTGGGTAGCAGGCTAGTGACTCCGGTGGAGCCAGGGCCGGGTCGGCCGCGGCTGATGGGCGCGCCGGTGCTCGTCGCCGGACTGGGCACGTCAGGCCGCGCGGCCGCGGCGACGCTGCGGAAGGTCGGCGCGCTGGTGACCACCTACGACGACCGGGCCGAGGATGCCGACCGCCACCACCCCGACGAGGTCGACCCGACCGCGTTCCGTCTGGTCGTGACCTCGCCGGGGCTGCCGCCGCACCACCGGCTGCTGGCCGCGGCGGCCGGTCGGGTCGAGGTGGTCTCGGAGGTCGAGCTGGCCTGGCGGCTGCGGGTCGACCGGGGCGACGGGCGCGGCCCGGCCCCCTGGTTGGCGGTGACCGGTACCAACGGCAAGACCACGACGGTGGGCATGCTCGCCGCGATCCTGGAAGCGGCGGGGGAGCGGGTGGCGCTGGTCGGCAACGTCGGCACCCCGGTGGTCGAGGCGGCCGTCGACCCGGCGTGGGACGTGCTCGCGGTCGAGCTGTCCAGCTTCCAGCTGCACTTCACCACGTCCCTGGCCGTCGAGGCCGGTGCGGTCCTCAACGTCGCCCCCGACCACCTGGACTGGCACGGGTCCATGGCCGAGTACGCCGCGGACAAGGCCAGGATCTGGCACGGTGCGGAGACCGTCGTCTACGACGTCGACGACCCAGCCACCGTGCAGCTCGCCCTCGACCGAGGGCTGCGGACGGCCCGCGAGCGCCTTCAGCACCATCAGCACCTGGTGGCGAGCGGCGTCCGGCCGCAGCAGTCGACAGGTTTCACCCTGGGGTCGCCCGACTGCGGTGAGTACGGGGTGGTCGACGGAGCGCTCGTCGCGGCGGCCAGCGAGGAGCTGATCGAGATAGCGCGGGTCGCCGACCTGGCTCACCTGGTCGGCCCTGGTCAGCAGGTCCCACCGCACCTGGTGGCCGACGCCCTCGCCGCCGCGGCGCTCGCCCTGGCCCACCACGGGGTCGGGTCGGTCCACGACGGTCCCAGCTTCGCTCACGTCCGGGCCGGGCTGCGGGCCTACCGCCCCTCAGGGCACCGGATCGCCACCGTCGCACAGCTCGGCGAGGTGTCGTTCGTCGACGACTCCAAGGCCACCAACGCGCACGCCGCGGCGGCGTCGCTGGCCGGGTTCGCGGCCGGGTCGGTGGTGTGGGTCGCCGGGGGCCTGGCCAAGGGGGCGACCTTCGACGAGCTGGTCGCGGCCCAGGCCGACCGGCTGCGGGCCGTCGTCCTGATCGGCACCGACCGGAGCCCGTGGCGCGGCGCGCTGGCCCGACACGCGCCCCAGGTCCCCGTGATCGAGGTGGACGACAGCGAGACTGGGACGGTGATGCCCCGTGCCGTCGCCGCGGCCCACCGGATGGCTTCCGACCCTGCCCTGGGGTCGGGCCCGGTGGTCGTGCTGCTCGCACCGGCGTCCGCGTCGATGGACCAGTTCGCGTCCTATGCCGACCGCGGAGACCGGTTCGCCCAGGCAGCGCGCGCGCTGGCACACCAGACGTGAGTGCCCCGGGGCGGACCCGCGCCCCCCGGGACGCACCGGCGGGTGCCCAGGCGCGGGCGTCCAGGGACACGACGGGGCAGGCCGTCCGCGACCCGGCAGCCCAGCGTCGGTCGACGGGCGCTGTGCTGCGCTCCGCCGCGGCTCGCCGGTTCAGGGCCGCCTGGGCCGGTCCGCTGACCACGTACTACCTGCTCGTCGGGTCGACGGCGCTGCTGCTGGTGCTGGGCCTGGTCATGGTGCTGTCGTCGTCGTCGGTGGACTCGATCGTGCGCGGTGGGTCGCCCTACGCTGCTTTTCTCGACCAGACGAAGTATGCGCTCGTCATCGGGCTGCCGGTGATGCTCCTGGCGACCCGGATGACGACCGCCTGGCAGGCCCACCTGGCCTGGTTCGCCCTGGTCGCCGCGCTGGTGTTCCAGTCGGCGGTGTTCGTGCCGGGTATCGGCTGCGGATCGGGCGGGAACCAGAACTGGGTGTGCCTGCCCGGTTTTTCCGCCCAGCCGTCGGAGGCGGTCAAGCTGGCCCTGGCGCTGTGGCTCGGGGTGGTGCTGGCACGCAAGCAGCCCCTGCTCGGCCAGGTCAGGCACGTCGTGGTGCCGGGTCTGCTCGGGGCGGGGGTGGCGATCAGCGCGGTCCTGGCGGGCAAGGACCTGGGGACGACGCTGGTGCTGGGGCTGCTGGTGGCCGGGGCGTTGTTCGTCGCCGGGGTGCCGATGTGGATGTTCGGCACGGGCGGTGCGCTGGGGGCGCTGGGGGTGGCGCTGTTCATCGCCTCGCAGCCGGATTCCAACCGGGCGCAGCGGATCGAGAACTGGCTGGGGGGGTGCACCGACTCCGCCGGGCTGTGCTTCCAGCCCAAACACGGGACGTGGGCGCTGGCCAGCGGCGGGTTCTTCGGGCTGGGGCTGGGGGAGTCGCGGCAGAAGTGGTCGTACCTGCCCGCGGCGCACAACGACTTCATCTTCGCGATCATCGGCGAAGAGCTGGGTCTGGCCGGGACGCTGCTGGTGCTGGGCCTGTTCGCGGTGCTGGCCGTGGCGATGCTGCGGCTGGTGCGCTACCACCCCGAACCGTCGGCCCGGATTACTACTGCTGGCATCTTCGCCTGGGTCATCGGGCAGGCCCTGATCAACATCGCGGTGGTGCTGCGCCTGGCCCCGGTGGTCGGGGTGCCGCTGCCGCTGGTCTCCGCCGGGGGGTCGGCGCTGATCATGACGATGGTCGCTCTGGGCGTGGTCATCTCCTACGCCCGGTCCGACCCGCAGGCCGCCGCGGCGCTGGCCGCCCAGCCCGGGGTGCTGCGCCGGTCCATCGCGGTGCTGGGCCGGTCCTCGTCGGTCGGTAGATCTCGGAGGTCTCGTCGTGGCTGAACCGTTGCGCGTCCTGCTGGCCGGTGGCGGAACCGCCGGGCACGTCAACCCGCTGCTCGCGCTGGCCGCCGAGCTGCGGTCGCGGCACGACGACGCGCAGATCGTCGTGCTGGGCACCGCCGAGGGGCTGGAGGCCCGGCTGGTCCCCGCCGCCGGGTTCGAGCTGGCCCAGGTGCCCCGGGCGCCGCTGCCCCGGCGGCCGTCGCTGGACCTGGTCCGGCTGCCGGGACGGCTGCGCCAGGCGGTGGCCGCCGCGGAACGGGCGATCGACGACGTCGGTGCACAGGTCGTCGTCGGGTTCGGCGGGTACGTCGCGACCCCGGCCTACCTGGCGGCGGGGCGGGCGTCGGTGCCGGTCGTCGTGCACGAGCAGAACGCCCGGCCCGGGCTGGCCAACCGGCTGGGCGCCCGCCGGGCTGTCGGGGTGGCGGTGACGTTCCCCGGTACCCCGCTGCCACGGAGCACGGTGACCGGGCTGCCCCTGCGGGCCGCGCTGGCCGGGCTGGTCGCCGACCTCGATACCGACCGTGAGGGCACCCGTCGCCACGCCGCGCGGGAGCTCGGGCTGTCGCCGGACACCACGACGTTGCTGGTCACCGGTGGTTCGCTGGGGGCGCTGTCGCTCAACCAGAAGGTCGTCGGCGCGGCCCGGGAGGTGCTGGCCACCGGTGCCCAGGTGCTGCACCTGACCGGCAAGGGCAAGGCCGACGCCGTGCGCGAAGAACTGGCGAAGACGCTCGGCAGCCCGGCGGACCGGGCGAGCCGCTGGCAGGTCCGCGAGTACCTCGACGATATGCACCTGGCGCTGGCCGTGGCCGACCTGGTGGTCTGCCGGGCCGGGGCCGGGACGGTCTGCGAGATGGCCGCGCTCGGCATCCCAGCGGTGTACGTACCGCTGCCGGTGGGCAACGGCGAGCAGCGGCGCAACGCCCGGGACGTCGTCGCCGCGGGCGGCGGCCTGCTGGTGGACGACAAGGACCTGTCCGTTGCCTGGGTGCGTGAGCGCGTCCCACCGCTGCTGGGCGCCGACGGTGCCGCCGAGCGGACGCGGATGGGCCAGGCGGCGGCGTCGGTCGGGGTGCGCGACGGCGCGGCCCGCCTGGCCGACCTGGTCGAGACCCACGCAGCACCCCCGAGCCCACCCCGAGACGAGGCACCGTGACAGGACCCGACAGCCTGACGAACTCCGGCCCCGCCGATCCGGTCGCGGCGCTGGGCCGGGTCCACCTGGTCGGGGTGGGCGGGGTCGGCATGTCCGCGATCGCGACGCTGCTGGCCGCGCGGGGTGCGAGCGTGTCTGGCTCCGACGCCCACGACGGCCCGGCGCTGGCCGCGCTGCGTGCCGCCGGGGTGGACGTGCGGGTGGGGCACGACGCGGCGGCCGTCGCCGGGGCCGACACCGTCGTGGTGTCGTCCGCGGTGCGCGAGACCAACCCCGAGCTGGCGGCGGCCCGGGCCCAGGGGCGGCGGGTGCTGCACCGGTCCCAGGCGCTGGCCGCGCTGATGGCCGGACGCACCAGCATCGCCGTGGCCGGGGCGCACGGCAAGACGACGACCTCGGCGATGATCGCCGTGGGTCTGCTGCACGCCGGGGCGGACCCGTCGTTCGCCATCGGCGGGGTGGTCCGGGACGACACCGGCCCCTTGGGGGGAGCCCGCGACGGGTCCGGACCGTTCGTGGCCGAGGCCGACGAGTCGGACGGCTCGTTCCTGGCCTACACCCCGCAGGTCGCCGTGGTCACCAACGTCGAGCCGGACCACCTGGACCACTACGGCACCGCCGAGGCCTTCGAGCAGGCCTTCGTCGACTTTGCCGGTCGGATCACCGACCCGGTGCGGCTGCTCGTCTGGTGCGCTGACGACCCCGGTGCGGCGCGCCTGAACGCTGCCCTGAGTCGAGCGCGGCGCGTCGACGGCGCCGTTCCAGGGCCCTGGACGATCGCCTACGGTGCCGGTCAGGCTGGTACCTGGGACCGCCCGCCGTCCGGTGCTGATATCACCGTCGGCCCCGTCGAACCCGACGACGACGGCTGGTCGGTCCGGCTGACCGACCTGGCTGGACGTTTCGGCTGGCCGCCGCTGCCAGACGGCCACGACGGCTCGGCCGACAGCGCGACGGTCCGGGTGCGGCTGCCCGCCCCTGGTGACCACAACGCCCTGAACGCGGCTGCGGCGTGGGCGGTGCTGTGCGCCCTGGGGACCGAACCGCAGGCCGCCGCCGCGGCCCTGAGCCGTTTCCGTGGTACCGGACGCCGTTTCGAGGACCGCGGCACCGCCGCGGGGGTGCGGGTGGTGGACGACTACGCCCACCACCCCACCGAGGTCGCGGCGCTGCTGCGCGCCGCCCGGGCGGTGGCCGGTACGGGCCGGGTGCTGGTGCTGTTCCAGCCCCACCTGTTCTCCCGGACCAAGCAGTTCGCCACCGAGTTCGGCCAGGCGCTGGACCTGGCCGACACCGTCGTGGTCACCGCGGTGTACGCCGCCCGCGAAGACCCGGACCCGCTGGTCAGCGGGCAGATGCTGGTCGACGCGGTGCCGACCGCCGACAAGGCCGACTACGTCGCCGACCGCGCGCAGGCCGCGCACACCATCGCGGCCGCGGCCCGCCCCGGCGACCTGGTCCTGACCGTAGGCGCTGGCGACGTCACCGAGCTGGGCCCAGTGATCCTGGCCGACCTGGCCCGCCGGTGACTGCGGACCGTGCTCGGCCAGGACCGGTAGGTCCTGTCGTCGATTCGAGGCTTCTGTCGCCGATTCGAGAGTTAAACCCTCGAATCGGCGACAGAAGCCTCGAGTTCGTCCTCGTCAGGGGTGGGGTCAGGTGAGTCCGGCCCGCCCGCCCCGGCCGCGGCGCACCACGGCGCGTTCGGGGCCGGTCACGCCCAGCAAGACGTCGGCCAAGACGCCCAGGGTGAAGCCGTCCAGACCGGCGAAACCGGCCCGGGGTGAGGTCGTCCAGACGCCTGGGGCGGGGCCGCCGAGCATCGCCCCGCGCGACCGGGTGGTGGTGGAGCAGGCCGCGCAGCGGTTCGCCGAACGGGCCCAGGCCCGCAGGCGGGTCACGCGGCGCAAGGTGGCGACGGTCGTGGCCGTCGTCCTGGGGGTCGTCGTGCTGGGCTGGGCTGCGTTCTTCTCGCCGGTGCTGGGGCTGGACACCGACCAGGTCGATATCGTCGGTGACGGTGGCACAGCGTTGACGGACGACATCGTGGCGGTGGACGACGTGCGCGCCGTGGTCGTCCGGCACGTTGGCGAGCCGCTGCCCCGGCTGGACACGGCCGCGCTGCGCACCGAGCTGCTGGTGGTGCACGGTGTCAAGGACGTGCACGTCGTCCGCGACTGGCCGCGCGGGCTGACGGTGACCGTGACCCCGCGCGTACCGGTCGCCGCGGTTCCGGTGGACGACCAGGTGGCGCTGCTCGACGCCGACGGTGTGAGGCTGCGCACCGAACCGGTGGCCCCGGAGGGACTGCCGGTGGTCCAGGTGCCGCTCGACGACACCCGGGCGCTGCTGGCCGCGCTGACCGTGGTGGACGCCCTGCCGCCGGACCAGGCGAGCCAGGTGGCGACGGTGGCGGCGCCCACCCAGGACACGGTGACCCTGACCCTGGCCGACGGGGTCCAGGTGCTGTGGGGGAGCGCGGAGGACAGCACGCTCAAGGCTCAGGTGGTGGCGACGCTGCGCGCCGACCAGACTCTTGCCGATGTGACGACGATCGACGTCTCGGCCCCCCAGATGCCGGTGCTGCGCTGAGCTCCCGAGACGCTCCCACGGGTTCGTCGGGGGCTCTTTAGGGGCCTGGTCGCGACACGCGCGGCGTGGTCGTTGCCCACGGCCCGGCGGACACTTAGCGTCGTCGGACGCAAGGCACCTGACATAACTATAACCCTCAACGTGAAGGTGAGGGTTTTACCGGCCCAGCCCCTGAGCGATCCTGAACGAGAGGCACCCACTGTGGCAGCTCCGCAGAACTACCTGGCGGTCATCAAGGTCGTCGGCATCGGCGGCGGCGGCGTCAACGCCGTCAACCGGATGATCGAGGTCGGGCTCAAGGGCGTCGAGTTCATCGCCATCAACACCGACGCCCAGGCGCTGCTCATGTCGGACGCCGACGTCAAGCTCGACGTCGGCCGCGAGCTGACCCGGGGGCTGGGCGCGGGCGCCGACCCCGAGGTCGGCCGCAAGGCCGCCGACGACCACGCCGAGGAGATCGAGGACGTCCTGCGCGGTGCGGACATGGTGTTCGTCACCGCGGGCGAGGGCGGCGGCACCGGCACCGGCGGCGCGCCGGTGGTGGCCCGGATCGCCCGGTCGCTGGGCGCCCTGACCATCGGTGTGGTCACCCGTCCGTTCACCTTCGAGGGCCGCCGTCGCTCGGTGCAGGCCGACTCGGGCATCGAGGCGCTGCGGGCCGAGGTCGACACCCTGATCGTCATCCCCAACGACCGGCTGCTGTCGATCTCCGACCGCGGGGTCAGCGTGCTGGACGCCTTCCGGTCCGCCGACCAGGTGCTGCTGTCCGGTGTCCAGGGCATCACCGACCTCATCACCACGCCGGGCCTGATCAACCTGGACTTCGCGGACGTCAAGTCGGTCATGCAGGGTGCCGGGTCGGCGCTCATGGGCATCGGCTACGCCCGCGGCGACGACCGGGCCGTGCAGGCCGCGGAGATGGCGATCAGCTCGCCGCTGCTGGAGGCCAGCATCGACGGGGCGCACGGGGTGCTGCTGTCCATCCAGGGTGGGTCGGACCTGGGTCTGTTCGAGATCAACGAGGCCGCCCGGCTGGTCCAGGAGGCCGCGCACGCCGAGGCCAACATCATCTTCGGTGCCGTCATCGACGACGCCCTGGGCGACGAGGTGCGGGTCACCGTCATCGCCGCCGGGTTCGACGGCGGTTCGCCGCAGGTGCGGCGCGACTCCCGGGCCCTGGGCCAGGTGTCCGGTTCCAGCGGTCGTCCCGTGCCGCGGCCGGTGGTGGAGACCGAGCCGTCCGGACCGACCCCGGTCACGCCCCGGCACGCGGCCCCGGCCGCGGGACTGGAGAGGGAAGCGCCGCAGGTACCGGCCTTCCTGTCCGCCGAGGCCGACCCGGCGCCGATCACCGGGTCGCTGGAGGTGCCGCGGGTGTTCACCGACGAGGTCGGCGTGGTGCGCGAAGAGCTCGACGTGCCGGACTTCCTCAAGTGAGCCGGCTGCGGCAGCGTCCGTGAAGGAGCTCGTCGCGGCGGTCGACCTGGGTCCGGGTGTCCGGGCCGGGTTCACCACACGGTCAGGTGGCGTCTCCGCGCCGCCGTGGGACTCGCTGAACCTCGCCGGGCACGTCGGTGACGACCCGGCCGCCGTCGCCGCCAACCGGGACGCGGTCGCCGCCTGGCTGGGCGTCCCGGTGGCCTATGCCACCCAGGTGCACGGTGCGCACGTGCGGTGCGTCGCCGGGCCGCCGCCGCCGGGCACGCTGTCGGTCGGCGAGGCCGACGCCCTGGTCACCACCAGCACTCAGGTCGGCCTGGGGGTGCTGGTGGCCGACTGTGCGCCGGTGCTGCTGGCCGACCCCCAGGCCGGGGTGGTGGCTGCCGCCCACGCCGGGCGGCCCGGCCTGGTCGCGGGCGTCGTGCAGGCCACGGTGGCCGCGATGCGCGACCTGGGTGCCCAGGTCGACCGCGTCGTGGCCGTGGTCGGTCCGTGCGTCGCGGGCCGTTCCTACGAGGTTCCCGCCTCGCTGCGCGACGACGTGGCCGCGGCCGTACCGGGCACCGGGTGCGTCACGGACTGGGGTACTCCCGGGGTGGACGTCGCCGCCGGGGTGCGAGGCGTCCTGGCTGGTCTGGGCGTGCGCCGGGTCGAGGTGGTCGGCACCGACACCTACCACGAGGGGTCGTTGTTCTCGTACCGGCGCGACGGTCCGGTGACCGGTCGGTTCGCCGGGCTGGTCCGCCTGCTGGGCCCGGGCGC
Organism: Micrococcales bacterium; assembly: GCA_009777345.1. GTDB lineage: Bacteria > Actinomycetota > Actinomycetes > Actinomycetales > Cellulomonadaceae > Cellulomonas. The sequence continues at coordinate 46,743 of WRMB01000006.1, forward strand.
CCTAGGGGGCTCCCCACCGTCACGCTTACGTGGCACAATCGCTGCCACCATGCCTTGACTGCTGGCCACCTGTTCGGCCGACGACCGAGGTCCTGAGACAGTGTGACGAGCCGGACGTTATCCTGACCTGGATGGTGATGGACTGTATGAGCCTGCAGGTGGCCGACCTGGCTCCGGTTGTCGCGGTGCGACGGTTCGTCGACGGGACCTTGGTCTCAGGCATCTTCGAGCAGATGCTGCGTACCGACGGTGCCCTCAAGGCGTACCTGTCGACCAAGGACGCGCCGCCCAGCGTCGGCGGCCCCTTGCTGACCTATCTGCGCGAGCTGGACTGGCTGCAGCCCAAGGACGTGCTGGAGGCCCAGCGCGTGCTCGTCAGGCTGCTGATCGCCGTCGGCGAGGACGTCGCGCCGACCGACCGCTACGAACGTCGCGCCCGCCTGTTCGACCAGCAGCTCATGCTGTGGTCCAGGGTGCAGCCGACCTGGCTCTCCATCCCCGCCACCTATTTCGCCACGCTGCTCGAGGAGTGCGAGCAGATGCCCGAGGACTCGCTCGAGAAGGCCATGAAGGCCAAGGTGAGATCTCTCTTCCGGTACCGGACCAGGCCCCCGGTCTGGTTGCACGACGAGACCTGGCCGGTGAACGCCAACGGCCCGCTGACCTTTGTCGAGCAGATCGACATCTCAGGGCCCTACGACACGTCGTACCGCTATGTGTTCCGCGACGAGACGAGCCACGAGAGGTACGAGCTGGCGCAGTCGACGGCCCGCTTCGAGCCGACGAGCAGCCCGTTGCCGGCCAGCGCCGCCATGGGGTCTGCGGCCAGCCTGGACCCGCTGGTGCCCGCCTCCGACGACGACGAACCGGTGCCGATGTCGGTGCTGGAGGCCCTGGCCGAGGCACTGGCGGGCCTCGACGACGAGCTGGACGGCGGTCTGCCCACGATCGATCCTGGGCCGCAGACCGATCCGATCCCGACCGTCCAGCAGCCGACGCAAGAGATGCCGTCGCCCGTGCAGCCCTGGGTCGACCCGGTGGCGCTGGGGGCCGACGACCCCACCAAGCCGGTCGTCCCGCCCCCGACCCGGTGGGGGCTGGAGCTGGACGACGGGCGCCGGGTCGAGCTCTGGTCGAGCTCGATCGTCCTGGGACGCGAGCCGCAGGTGTCCGGCTCCGCCGTCCAGGGACTGACCGTCACCAGCGACGACCCGTCGACCCTGCTGAACACCCACGCCCGTCTCGACCTGATCGACGGGGTCTGGTGGGTCACCAACCTCAGCGCAGACGGTGGGGTGGAGGTCGTCGGTGCCAGAGGCAGTCACATAGCGGTCCCAGCGGGCCGGTCGGTACCGGTACGTACCCACCTCGGTCTCGGTCCGGTCGAGGCGCAGATCGTGCCCCTGCCCGGCCTCGGCCCGGCGCGGCCACCCCTGGGTGCGGCCGACCCGGACCCGGCCGACCCGGTCGACCCGGACCCGGTCGACGAGAGCACGGAGGAGCCGGTCAAGCGTTCTGGTCTCCGCGCCCGGCCGACGAGGCGCACCGCCTCGCTGCCGGTCGCGGCGAAGCCCTCGGCGGAGCCGCAGCCGACGACCGATCCCTGGGCCCCCCGGCCAGCACCCCCGCTGACCGCCAGGGTTCCGTCCGACGACGACCTGGAGGTGACCGTCGAGACCGACCCGTCGGCCTTCGAGCGGTGGACCCTGTCCCTCGGCGACGGCCGGGCCTTCGTGGTCCGGGCGCCGTCGGTGGTCGTCGGACGGCGTCCGTCGGTGTCGGCACCGGGCATGCAGGCCCTGGCGGTGGCCGACGCGACCCGCACCCTGTCGCGCACGCACGCTCGGCTCGACCTGGTCGAGGGCGTCTGGCGGGTCACCGACCTGGGGTCGACCAACGGCGTCGTCGTCACCGACGTCGACGGCAAGGAGGCGACGGCCGCACCGGGCAGCCCGACCCCGGTGTACGGGTATGTCGCGTTCGGCTCGGTCGAGGCGAGGCTGGTCTCCGGACCGTCGGGACTGGGTGGTTCCTGACCGGATACCGTCCGGCGGGGCTTTCCTGGTGATCTGTCGCATATGCCCCAGATGCTGCTGTTCATGGCAATCGGGTGCCGACCTGTGAAGGACCGGCGTGCCGGGCGTGTCGCGACCGCCCTCGTCGTAGCGGTTGCTAGCGTGAGGCGTGGTAGGACGAGAAGGCGGCGTTACCACGCCGCGGAGTCAGTCCCGGGACCACCGGGGGACGGAGTAGAGCGATGGCCGGTGCGCTGCGCAAGACGATGCTGTACCTGGGCCTGGCCGACGCCCGGCCCGAGGACGAGGACTACCTCGACGAGGAGTACCCGATGGACGAGCCTGACGCGCAGGTGACGCCGCTGCGCCGCCCGGTCCGGGTGGCCCCGGACCTCGACGACGGACTGGGTGAGGTTCGCCGGATCACCACGATTCACCCGCGGTCGTACAACGACGCCCGCCGGATCGGTGAGGCGTTCCGCGACGGTACCCCGGTGATCATCAACCTCACGGACATGGACGACGGGGACGCCAAGCGTCTGGTCGACTTCTCCGCCGGCCTGATCTTCGGGCTGCGCGGGGCGATCGAGCGGGTGACTTCCAAGGTCTTCCTGCTGTCCCCGGCCAACGTCGAGATCAGCTCCGGCCCGCGGACCGACGAGGTCGCGGTGCGCGCCGGCTTCTTCAACCAGAGCTGACGTGAACATCGTCTTCTCGCTGCTGTACGTGGTCACGCTGGTCTACGTGCTGATCATGTTCATGCGCCTGATCCTGGACTGGGTGCAGGTCTTCTCCCGCCAGTGGCGCCCGACGGGTCCGCTGCTCGTCGTCGCCGAGGTCGTGTACACGGCGACCGACCCGCCGCTGAAGGCGCTGCGCAAGGTGCTGCCGCCGATAGGGTTCGGCCAGATCCGGTTCGACCTGGCCTTCCTGGTGCTGATGCTGGGCTGCTTCGTCCTGCTCAACGTCTTCGCGTGGCTGGCGCGGCCCTGAGCCCCGGTCGGCCGGTCTCCGCCTGCTGTGCCTCACCAGGCGGACGAGCGGCGCTGAGGCGGATCGGCGCTGAGATGCGCCCTGACCGTCTGCCCTTGTCAGAGACACGACGCGCCGTCCCAGGTTCCCATGTGGCGATTGTCCGCTACGGTGGCAGTCGGACATCCGGTGGAGGGACCGCCGGACACACCAGCACTAGGCGAGGAAGGTGAGTCACCATGGCTCTGCTGACCGCAGACGACGTCCTGAACAAGAAGTTCCAGTCGACGAAGTTCCGCGAGGGCTACGACCAGGACGAGGTTGACGACTTCCTCGACGAGGTCGTCGCCACCCTGCGCGAGGTGCACGGCGGCGGCGGAGGTGACTCCGGCCCGGCCGTGCACGCGCTGCAGGCCGAGAACGAGGACCTGACGGTCCGGCTCGCCAACGCCGAACGGCGGATCAACGAGCTGGAGTCCGCGGTGGAGTCCGGCGGCCGCTTCGGCTTCAGCCCGTCGACCCCGGCTGTGGAGTCGGCGCTGCGCGGCGGCGGCGACGACACGGCACCGGAGTCGGCGCAGGGGCTGCTCGCGATGGCCCAGAAGGTCCACGACGACTACGTCACCTCCGGCAAGCAGGAGGGTGACCGGCTGGTCGCCGAGGCCCGGGTCCGGGCCGACCAGATCGTCAGCGAGGCCGAAGAGAGCTCCCAGCGCACCCTCGGTCAGCTCGAGCAGGAACGGTCGCTGCTGGAGCGCAAGATCGACGAGCTGCGGGTCTTCGAGCGCGACTACCGCACCCGCCTGAAGAGCTATCTGGAGAACCTGCTGGGCGACCTCGACTCGCGCGGCAGCGCTCTGCCTGCCGGTTCCGAGAGCCGCAGCCTGTAGCCTGCTCGGCACGACAAGGTCCCGCCGCGTGGGTCACCCACCTACCGGCGGGACCTTGTCGTCGGTCCGTCTTGCCGCGTGTCGGGTTGTTCCGCGCGATCAGGCCGCATACAGTCGCGGGACTTCGAGCAAGGGAGCCCCCATCATGTCTGATGCGCCTGGGATGGCGACCTTCCCCGTCCGTGACGGTGAAGACCCCTGGAGCCCGGCCGAGGTGGAGGGCTTGACCACGGACCTGCAGGCCGAGGTGGCCCGCCTGACGGCCGAGCTCGAGGTCGCCGACGCGGACCTCACCGAGCTGCTGCGCAACTCTGGTGACGGTGCCGGGGACGACCAGGCCGACTCCGGTTCGTCCGCCCTGGAGCGCGAGCAGGAGCTCACCCTGGTGAACAACACCCGCGACCTGCTGCTGCAGAGCGAACGCGCCCTGGACCGGATCACCGCGGGCACCTACGGGGTGTGCGAGTCGTGCGGCAACGCCATCGGCAAGGCCCGTCTGCTCGCCTTCCCGCGGGCGCTGCTGTGCGTGGAGTGCAAGCAGCGCGAAGAACGACGCTAGACTCCCCGCCGTGTCCGACGAACCGGCGGCCGAGCCGCAGACAGCCGTCCGGGTGTCCCGACGGGCCGTCGTGGTGGTGGTCGCGGTCGTCGTGCTCCTGGTCGACCAGCTGACCAAGGTGTGGGCGCTGTCCGCGCTGGACGCCACCCCGCGCCGGGCGCTGGTCGGGGACCTGCTCGGTCTGGAGCTGACCCGCAACGCGGGGGCGGCGCTGTCCATCGGCACCCGGATGACCTGGGTGCTGACGCTGGCGGCGGTCGTCGTGGTGGTGGTCGTGGTGCGCACGGCGCGTCGTGTGGCGTCGAACGTCTGGGCGGTGACGTTCGGGCTGCTGCTCGGCGGTGCGCTGGGCAACCTCGGCGACCGGCTGTTCCGCGAGCCGGGGCCGTTGCGTGGTCATGTCGTGGACTTCATCGCCTACGGGGACTGGTTCATCGGCAACGTCGCGGACATCGCCATCGTCGTCGCGGCCGGTCTGGTGATACTGCTGGTCGTCCGGGGCGTGCAGCTGGACGGTACCCGCGAGGTCCGTCGCCGGGCCGCGCACCGGGCTGAGCCCCGTGACGATGGCTGAACGACGCTGTGCCCGGTGGGCGGGTGCTGCCGGTGCCTGACAGGCGGGTGCTGCCGGTGCCTGACGGGCTGGCTGGTGAGCGCGTGGACACCGGTCTGGCCCGGTTGCTCGGGCTGTCGCGGGCCCGCGCCGCCGGGCTGGCCACCGACGGTGGGGTGACGGTGGACGGGCGCACCGTCGGCAAGTCTGACCGGCTGGTTGCCGGGACCTGGTTGGAGGTCGTCCTGCCCGATCCGCCCGAGGCGGCGCCCGCCGAGCCGGTCCCGGCGGCTGTGCCGGGGCTGGCGCTGGTGCACGAGGACGACGACCTCGTCGTGGTCGACAAGCCGGTCGGGGTGGCGGCGCACCCGTCGCCGGGCTGGACCGGGCCGACCGTCGTCAGCGGGCTGGCCGCCGCGGGGGTGCAGGTGGCCCGGTCCGGGCCCGCGGAACGGCAGGGCGTCGTGCACCGGCTCGACGTGGGCACGTCGGGGCTGATGGTCGTGGCCAAGTCACCCCGGGCCTACGCGACCCTGAAACGGGCCTTCGCCGCCCGGACCGTGGACAAGGTGTACCTGGCCCTGGCCCAGGGGTACCCCGACCCCACGTCCGGCACCATCGACGCGCCGATCGGTCGTCATCCCGGCAACGACTGGAAGTTTGCCGTGGTGGCCGACGGCAAGCCGTCGGTGACGCACTACCGGCTGCTGGAGGCCGTGCCGTCAGCGTCGCTGCTGGAGGTGGACCTGGAGACCGGCCGCACCCACCAGATCCGGGTGCACCTGGCCGCGGTGCGCCACCCGCTGGTCGGCGACCTCACCTACGGTGCCGACCCGGTGCTGGCCCAGCGCCTGGGCCTGACCCGGCAGTGGCTGCACGCCGCCCGCCTGGGTTTCACCCACCCCGGCACCGGTCAGCGGCTGGAGCTGGTCAGCGACCCGCCGGAGGACCTGGCACAGGCCCTGACGACGCTGCGCGAGACATGAGCCTGTCCCGGGCTCGTCCTGTCCCTGCGCTGTCCCTGTCCTCGGGGCTGGCACCAGTAGGATCGCCTCATGGCGGCCCCTGACGAACCTCACGACCACGCAGCGGTGCCGGGCACAGCGTCGGTGCCGGACACAGCGTCGTCGGACGGCTTCGTCCACCTGCACTGTCACTCCGACTACTCGATGCTCGACGGTGCTGCCCGGGTGAAAGACATGCTGACCGAGGCCCAGCGGCTGGGGCAGCCTGCGATGGCGCTGACCGACCACGGGTACCTGTTCGGCGCCTACGACTTCTGGGCCACCGCCCGGGACCTGGGCGTCAAGCCGATCATCGGCCTGGAGGCGTACGTCACCCCGGGCACCTCCCGCTTCGACCGGACCAAGGTGCGTTGGGGCGACCCGTCGCAGAAGGACGACGATGTCTCCGCCAGCGGCGCGTACACGCATATGACCCTGCTGTCGCGGACCACCGCGGGGATGCACAACCTGTTCCGGCTGGGCTCCCTGGCGTCCCTCGACGGTCAGATGGGCAAGTGGCCCCGCATGGACCGCGAGCTGCTCGACCGCTACCACGACGGGCTGATCGCCACGACTGGCTGCCCCTCGGGGGAGGTGCAGACCCGGCTGCGCCTGGGCCAGTACGACGAGGCGCTGCGCGCCGCGGGCGAGCTGCAGGACCTCTTCGGCTCCGACGCGTTCTACGTCGAGCTGATGGACCACGGCCTGGACATCGAGCAGCGCGTCATCAAGGACCTGCTGCGCCTGGCCGAGGCCATCGGCGCGCCGCTGCTGGCGACCAACGACCTGCACTACGCACACGAGTCCGACGCCCACGCCCACGAGGCGTTACTAGCGGTCCAGTCCGGGTCGACCCTGGACGAACCCACCTACGAGCAGGGCGGCAACCGTTTCGCGTTCTCCGGGTCGGGCTACTACGTCAAGCCCGCCGCGGCGATGCGCCGCACCTGGGCCGAGCTGCCTTCAGCCTGCGACAACACGCTGCTCGTGGCCGAGCAGTGCGAGGTCGACTTCCCGTCCGGCGCCAACTACATGCCCCGCTACGCCGTGCCGGCGGGCGAGGACGAGAACTCCTGGTTCGTCAAAGAGGTGGAACGGGGGCTGCACGGCCGCTACCGGGGCCAGGTTCCCGACGACGTGCACACCCGGGCCCAGTACGAGGTCGAGACCATTACCTCGCTGGGTTTCGCCGGGTACTTCCTGGTCGTCGCGGACTTCATCGGCTGGGCCAAGCAGCAGGGCATCCGGGTGGGACCGGGGCGTGGTTCGGCCGCCGGGTCGATGGTGTCGTACGCCATGGGTATCACCGAGCTCGACCCGATCCGGCACGGACTGATCTTCGAACGCTTCCTCAACCCGGAGCGGGTCAGCTGGCCGGATATCGACGTGGACTTCGACGAGCGTCGACGCGGCGAGGTGATCCGGTACGTCACCGACAAGTACGGCGACGACCGGGTGGCCCAGATCGTCACCTACGGCACCATCAAGGCCAAGCAGGCACTCAAGGACTCGTCCCGGGTGCTCGGCTTCCCCTTCGCCATGGGGGAGAAGCTGACCAAAGCCATGCCGCCGTCGGTGATGGGCAAGGACATCCCGCTGTCGGGTATCGAGGACCCCGAGCACCCCCGCTACGCGGAGGCCGAGGAGTTCCGCCAGGTGGTCGCCGCCGACCCGGAGGCGCAGCGGGTGGTCGAGACCGCGCGCGGGCTGGAAGGCCTGAAACGGCAGTGGGGGGTGCACGCCGCGGGCGTCATCATGTCGTGCGACCCGCTGGTCGACATCATCCCCATCATGAAGCGCCCCCAGGACGGCGCGACCATCACCCAGTTCGACTACCCCACGTGCGAGGGGCTCGGACTGATCAAGATGGACTTCCTGGGGCTGCGCAACCTGACGATCATCGACGACGCCCTGGCGAATATCGTCGCGAACGGCAAGGTCGCGCTGGACCTGGAATCCCTGGAGCTGGACGACGGGGCCACCTACGAGCTCCTGGCCCGCGGCGACACCCTGGGCGTGTTCCAGCTCGACGGCGGGCCGATGCGGTCCCTGCTGCGGCAGATGCGACCGGACAGCTTCGAGGATATCTCCGCGGTGCTGGCGCTGTACCGGCCCGGTCCCATGGGTGTGGGTTCGCACACCAACTACGCGCTGCGCAAGAACAACCTGCAGAAGATCGAGCCGATCCACCCCGAGCTGGAAGCGCCTCTGCGTGAGGTGCTGGAGCCGACCTACGGTCTCATCGTCTACCAGGAGCAGGTCCAGTGGGCCGCGCAGATCCTCGCGGGGTACAGCCTGGGCCAGGCCGACCTGCTGCGCCGGGCCATGGGCAAGAAGAAGAAAGAGATCCTGGACTCCGAGTTCGTCCCCTTCGCCGCGGGCTGCCGTGAACGGGGCTACTCCGACGCGGCGATCAGCGCGGTCTGGGACGTGCTGGTCCCGTTCGCCGGCTACGCCTTCAACAAGGCGCACACCGCCGGGTACGGGCTGGTCTCGTACTGGACGGCGTACCTCAAGGCCAACTACGCCACGGAGTACATGGCGGCGCTGCTGACCTCGGTCCGCGACGACAAGGACAAGTCGGCGCTGTACCTCAACGAGTGCCGCCGCATGGGTATCAAGGTGCTGCCGCCGGACGTCAACGCGTCGTCGGCGTTGTTCACCGCCGTCGGTGACGATATCCGGTTCGGGCTGACCGCCGTGCGCAACGTCGGCGCCGGAGTGGTCGACGATATCGTCACCGCCCGGCGCGACGCTGGCGCGTTCACGTCGTTCACCGACTTCCTGGACAAGGTGCCCGCCGCGGTGTGCAACAAACGGACCATCGAGTCGTTGATCAAAGCGGGCGCGTTCGACTCGTTGCACCCCAGTCGCCGGGCCCTGCTGCTGGTCCACGAGCAGGCGGTGGACGCGGTCATCGGGGTGAAGCGCAAGGAGGCCGAGGGCCAGTTCGACCTGTTCGCCGACGTGTTCGGTGCCGCCGACGACGCGACGTTCACCGTGGCCGTCCCGGACGTGTCGGACTGGGACAAGAAGCAGCGTCTGGCCTTCGAGCGGGAGATGCTCGGCCTGTATGTCTCGGACCATCCGCTGTCCGGGCTGGAGCACGTGCTGGCCGGGGCGGCGGACACCTCGGTCGCGGCGCTGGTCGGCGACGAGGAACGCCCCGACGGTTCGCAGGTGACGGTCGCGGGCCTGGTCACGACGCTGACCCGGAAGATGTCGAAGCAGGGCAACCCGTGGGCGCAGGTGACCATCGAGGACATGGAAGGCTCGGTCGACGTGCTGTTCTTCGGCGAGACCTACCTGGCCTACTCGGCGGTCCTGGCCGAGGACGCGGTGCTGGCGGTCAAGGGTCGGGTGCGGCGGCGGGACGAGACCATCCAGATCCAGGCCGTCGAGGTCAGCGTGCCGGACACCTCCCACACCGACGATGCCCCTCTGGTCGTCCACCTGGACACCGCGCGCTGCACCCCACCGGTGGTCGAGCGCCTGCGCGAGGTGCTGGGCACCCACCCGGGGACCGTCGAGGTGCACGTCCGCCTCACCAGCCCGGGCCGGGCCACGGTGATGAAGCTCGACGACCGTCTGCGCGTCACCCGCACCCCGGCCCTGTTCGGCGACCTCAAGGCCCTGCTCGGCGCGGGCTGCCTGCAGCTGACGACGTGAGTGCCAGACCGGGGCACAGGAGACGAGCCGTCGGCGTGCTGGGCCTGCTGGTGGCGGTCGGCTGCACGGTGGTGCCGGTGGCCGGTCCGGCGACCGGCGCGGCTCAGGCACCGCAGGTGCCGACGGTCGAGCCCGTCTGGCCGGAGCAGTTCCTCATGGGGATCGCTTCCCACCTGGGGAACAGCAGGCCACGGGCCTCCGACGGCAAGCGGGACGGCGAGATCGCCCTGACCGAGCTGGGTGCCACCACCCTGCGCGACGAGGCCGGCTGGGCGGACATCGACCATCCGGGCTGGGCGGACGCCCTGCAGATCGTCCCGCAGCACGGCGGGACCATCATGCTGCTGCTGGACTACGGCAACCCGAACTACCTGGAGGGTGGGGCCTTCCCGGACACCCCGGAGGAGCGTCAGGCATTTTTGGAGTACGCGCTGACGCTCGTGGCCAAGGTCGGCCCGGAGAACCTGGCCGGGCTCGAGGTGTGGAACGAGTGGTCCAACTACCTGGGCTGGCACGGCGCCTACCGGTGGGGCGACCCGTGCCCGGTGGACCCGTCCGACGCGCCGGGCTGTCCCCGGGTCTACGCCCAGCTGGTGGAGTCCCTGCTCTACCCGGAACGCGAGGGTCTGGACCTGCCGTCGTTGCGGGAGGCCGCCCCCGGGGTGCCGGTCGTCGTCAACGCCGTCTCGGCGCGCGACGCACCGTGGACCGAGACCGTGATGTCGCAGCTGCGCGACCGGGACGTCCAGGTGGACGGTGCGGTGCTGCACCCCTACGTCTCCGGGGAGAACGGCTGCCCCGGCACGTCGAGCACCCCGGCGGGGGCGCAGGTCGCCGCCGCCTGCGTACGGCTCGTGGCCGACGAGGTGGCCGCCGCCTACGGGCAGCGGCTGCCGATCTACGTCACCGAGGTCGGCTGGTCGTCGTACGACGGTCCGCACGGGGTCAGCGAAGACGTCCAGGCCCGCAACCTGGTCGAGTTCTACGTGCGGGCCCGGGCCACCGGTGACGTGGCCGGGATCTGGTGGTACGACCTGGTCGAAGACCGGAACGACGACCCCGGCGAGGTCCACTTCGGCCTGATCCGGCGCGACCCGTCCGACCCGATGCGCCCCGGCGAGACCAAACCCGCAGGTCACGCCTATGCTGCGCTGGCTCGTTTCTGGGCGGGGTGCGCCGAGGTCGACGGTATGTACCAGGAGAACCGGTTCACCCTGCCGTGCGCGGACGGGCAGCGGCAGATCGTCCTGGACGCGACACGGGCCGATCTGGAGACCGCCCTGGCAGATGATCTTGCCCTGGTGGACCTGCTCGGCGCGGTACCGGACGTCGGTACCGGTGGCGACGTGACCCGGCTCGTCGGGCGCCCGGTCGGCCTGGGAGTCCCCGGGTCGGCGCAGGCGGTGCCCGCGCCTTCCGCGCCTAGCGTCTGGCAGCCTGTGACGATCGCGGCGGTCGTGGTGGCCGTGGTGCTGGTCGGTCTGGTTGGTGGGTATGTCCGGCGTCGGACGCGGCGCCGTTGGTAGAACCGCCGCGACGCTCTGGGTTCAGGCCTCGGCGGCGGCGGTGTCCAGCAGCCAGACGGTCTCGGTGCGGCCTACGGCACCGGCGGCGGGGATATCGGCCGGGATACCGCCGTGCAGGGCGTGGGCGACGGCGTCGGCCTTGGCCGCACCGGCGGCGACCACCCAGACGCGCCGGGCGGCCCGGATGGTGGGGAAGGTGAAGGAGACCCGGGTCGCCGGGGGCTTGGGGGAGTCGTGCACCGCGGTCACCGAGACGTCCCGGACGCTGGCGGCCGGGTGGCCGGGGAACAGCGACGCGACGTGCCCGTCCGGGCCGAGACCGAGCAGGGCGATGTCGAAGTCGGGCGCCTGGGCACCGAACGGGGACGCGTCGTCCAGCGCGTCGGCGTAGCGGCGGGCGGCGGTCTCCGCGTCGGGCACGTCCGGGCCGGGCCCGGGGACGGGGTGGACGTTCTCCGGCGGCAGGCGGTCGCCGAGCTGGTCGAGGAGGGCCAGCCGGGCACCGGTCTCGTTGCGCTCCGGGTCACCGGTGGGCAGGAACCGCTCGTCGGACCACCACAGGTGCACACCGCTCCACTCGACCAGGTCCAGCAGCGGGTCGTCGGCCATAGCCGCCAGGGTGTCGGTACCCACGCCGCCGCCGGTGAGCGCGACGTGCACCGGGGTGTTGACGCTCTGGGCGTCGACCAGGGTGAGCAGCAGCCGACTGGCCGTGGTTCGGGCGACCGCGGCAGCGTCGGGCACGACGACGACCCGCCGGTTCACGACGGGCATCCCTCTGTCGTGGTCACCCAGGCCGGGCTCACGAAGCCCCCTGCCCGGCGCGCGCCGCCGCCATGTTTTCTGCCGTGCCTTCTACCGCCGCACCGTGGACGGTCGAACCCCAGGCCGCGGCGATGGACTCGTGCGCCGCCGCGACGACCGCCTCGGTGGTGATCCCCAGCTCGGCGAACAGCCGCTGCGGCGACGCCGACGCTCCGAAGCGCTCCAGCGACACCGCGCGGCCGTGGTCGCCGAGCAGCCGGTACCAGGGCATGGCGATCCCGGCCTCGACCGATACCCGGGCGCGCACCTGCGGCGGCAGCACCTGGTCCCGGTAGGCCGGGGGCTGTTCGTCGAACCACTCCAGGCAGGGCACCGAGACCACCCGGGCGGCGACGCCGTCGGCGGCGAGCCGTTCGCGGGCGGCCACCGCCAGGGCCACCTCCGACCCGGTGGCCAGCAGCACGACGTCCGGTGCACGCCCAGTGTCTTCGGCGGGCAGCCCGGAGCCCAGCACAGGGGAGCCCAGCACAGGGGCGTCCAGCAGGGTGTAGGCGCCGCGGGCCACGTCCGCCGGGGCGTAGCCGTCGGTGCCACGCGGGAACGTCGGCACGTCCTGCCTGGTCAGCACCAGGGCGACAGGACCGTCGTCGCGGCTGAGCACGGCGGCCCAGGCGGCGGTGGTCTCGTTGGCGTCGGCGGGGCGGACCACCGCCAGCCCGGGGATGGCCCGGTAGGCGGCCAGGTGCTCGACCGGCTGGTGGGTGGGGCCGTCCTCGCCCAGGCCGATCGAGTCGTGCGTCCACACGTACACCACGCGCGCTTCCATCAGCGCCGCCAGCCGCACCGCCGGGCGCATGTAGTCGGCGAACTGGAAGAACGTGCCGCCGTACGGCCGCGTCAACCCGTGGAGCCAGATACCGGACAGGATCGCCCCCATGGCGTGCTCGCGGATGCCGAAGTGTATGGTCCGCCCGTAAGGCTCACCGGGCCGCTGGGCCGACGACCGGGCCGTGGGCAGGAACGACGGTTCGGCGGTTATCGTCGTGTTGTTCGACCCGGCCAGGTCGGCCGAACCGCCCCACAGCTCGGGCAGCAGGGGGGCCAGGGTGTTGAGCACGGTGCCGGACGCGGCTCGGGTCGCGAGGTCCTGGCCCGCCTCGAAGACGGGCAGCGCCTCGGCCCAACCGTCGGGCAGCCGCCGGGCGACCAGCCGGTCCAGCAGCGCCTTGCGCTCGGGGTGCGCCGCCGCCCAGGCGTCGAACGACGCCTGCCAGACCGCCCGGTCGGCCGCGGCCCGGTCGCGCAGGGCGCGGGTGTGTGCCAGCACGTCGTCGGCGACGACGAACGTCGCGTCCGGGTCGAACCCGAGGGTCTGCTTCAGCCCGCGCACCGCCGCGGTGCCCAGTTTCGCCCCGTGGGCCGAGGCGTCGGCGGTCTTGCCCGGTGTCGGCCAGGCGATGAGGGTGCGCAGCGCGACGAACGACGGTCGTCCGGTCTCGGCCTTCGCCGCGTCGAGCGCCGCCGCCAGGGCGTCGACGTTTTCGCGGTAGGTCCCACCGTTACTGGTCGGGTCGGTCCAGTCGACGGTCTGGGTGTGCCAGCCGTACGCGGCGTACCGGGCGACGACGTCCTCGGTGAACGTGATCTGAGTGTCGCCCTCGATGGAGATCTGGTTGTCGTCCCAGATCACCACGAGGTTGCCGAGCTCCTGGGTACCGGCCAGCGACCCGGCCTCGGCGGTGACGCCCTCCTCGATGTCCCCGTCGGAGGCGATGACGACGATGTGGTGGTCGAAAGGCGAGGTGCCCGGTGCGGCGTCCGGGTCGAGCAGGCCCCGTTCGCGCCGCGCGGCCATCGCCATGCCCACCGCCGACGCCAGGCCCTGGCCCAGCGGCCCGGTGGTCATCTCCACCCCGGCGGTCAGCCCGTGCTCCGGGTGGCCCGGGGTCAGCGAGCCCCAGGTGCGCAGCGCCTGCAGGTCGGCCAGCTCCAGGCCGAACCCACCGAGGTACAGCTGCACGTACTGGGTGAGCGCGCTGTGCCCGCAGGACAGCACGAACCGGTCCCGGCCCAGCCAGGTCGGGTCGGCCGGGTCGTGCCGCAGCACGTTCTGGTACAGCAGGTACGCGACCGGGGCCAGGCTGATCGCGGTGCCGGGATGGCCGTTGCCGACCTTCTCCACCGCGTCGGCGGTGAGCACCCGGGCGGTGTCGACCGCCCGCAGGTCCAGATCGGTCCAGCCCACGTGCTGGGCGAGCGGCGCCTTCACTCTCTCCAACCACCTTCCACGCCGTCACCGGCGTTGTCGTCACAGGGTCGTCGTTGTGCTGCTGTCGTCACGACTGGCAGCGTGCTGCTCTGCGGCGCTCCTGGGCAGCACCCCTGGCCGTCTGGGAGCACCTTAGCCCCGAGCCCGGTCTGCGGCTTGTCCGGGTCCGTACAGCGGACGGTGGGTGGTTGAGGAAGGGACCGAAGGCCTGGCCGACCGGCCGGTGGGCGGCGCGTCCGGAACGTCGGGAATGTCCGAGGCAGGACGAGTGATGTGGTTAGGCCGTCTGTCGGACGTTTTTCCGGGGGCGCCCGTCGGCCGGGGGTGCTGGGATAGTTTTTTGGGCTTGTCGGTCCGAGACGCGGGCCATGAGCGTCGAGGACGGGTAATGAGCGTGCGGCAGTGGGCGGACCGGGCAGTGAGCATGCTCGTCGTCGTGGTTCTGGTGGCCTCGGGGCTGGCGGCGGTGTCGGTGGTCTCGGGTGCGGGGGTGGCCCCGGCGGCGGCGGTCCCGGGGCCGGTCTCGGTCGTCCCGACGGCGGTGTCGCTGGAAGCGGACCGGATGGTGTTCGCGGTCGGCGAGCAGGTGACGCTGACCGCGACCCCTGACCAGGACGACTGCGAACACCGCGGCTCGCACGTCAGGGAGCCTGACCGACCTTCGCATCGCCGCGCAGGCTGCGGATCGCAATGGCCTGACACAAGTTGGACGCGCTCTGCAGAAACACTCGGGACGTGGGGGCAGCGTGTTCGAAGGCATGTCAACTGGCAGTGCGACCGCACGGAACGAACAGGGTCTTCGGGTGCTGGACGATATTCTCAGCGATCCAAACAGGCGCACCGAGGTACTGGATCGTGTGACGAACATCTAGGACTCACAGGGTCGCGGTGTTCGTTATGGCAATGACGGGTCGTTCATGGGATTCTTGGAGCCGATCAGATGAAAATGTACAAACTTCTACTGGTAAGCGCTGTCGGAGACCGCGATGGCATGGCGCTTGAACTCGCAACAGAGTCTGGTGAGCAGGTTGCCGAAGTTTTTATGGACGATCTTACGGGTGCTCGAACCGTTAGATTCTACACGGACCATCCCGTACCGCTAGATGTTGTGACGTGGCTTCTTTCTGAAGCTGCAAGGCGATTGTGAAACCGTGAAAGAGGTGGCCAAACTGGCAAGGGTGATGTATGGGAATTGAGGCAGCAGCGGCGCCACCTGGTCGGCGGCCGAGGGTACGTGCACCGTGAAGACCTCGTTCCAAAACTCAGATGGAGTGATCGTGACGGCCCATCGCGGTAAAAGTTATGATGATCTGGCTGGCAGGGCAAGGAACAACGGGTGGTCAGGATGGTAGAATGTTCGCTTGTGTATACGTACGACAGAGTCGCAGACGCCTCCTATATTTACATGCGCCCGTTCGAGCCGGATTCGCTGGCAAGGACCGGTTTCGCGGACATCAGAAGGGCGACAACGTTGGATTCAATGTTAAGGATTCTCGGAGGAATACAGTGACAAAGAAGGAGCAGGAAATCCATGCTCGCTGGGCCAACAGTATCCCGTCGAATCGCGACACGGGAGACCCGTGCTATCGAGAGGAGTGGTATCTCGAGCAGTGTGGGAACTGTCGTCACTGGATCTCTCTGGAGGGCCCTCTCGGTGCCGACTGGGGAGTTTGTTCGAACGGCGATTCGACGCTTGACGGTCACGTAATGTTTGAGCATGACGGATGTGATTCGTTCGAGACGGCGACTGGGGCTTCTGATGGGAAAGACGACGTTCTTGGGCCTACGGAGTGCACGCCGCCTCGTGGAGATGATCATCGGTCGAGGAACACCATTCTATGACAGGAGCGGAGTCCCGAAGGTACGATGGGATGCAGGCGTTACGACGGGCGTCGGTCCTGACGGCTCACGTCTGACGGGTATGATTGCCTCGTACTCCAGTAAGGGATGGCATGGCTGGCCGACGAACCTCTGAGTGGGATGTTATCAACCGGTTCCTGGTGCTGACGGTTGGGAGTCACCGCGGGAACTGGTCGCTCGGCCGTGCGCGACAAGCCGCTTTCGATGGTATCATGGAACAACCTAGCGACGGAACTCATTGGCGGTGAGATGAAGGTCGTCACAGACTCGAACACGAACACCTCGTGCGTTTTCGAAATCGGACCTCACGGTGACGTGCTATATCTATCAACCGTGCTTCCATTCTTTACCACGTGGTCCGGCTCCGAGTGCTTGGATCAGTGCCCCAGCTGGGCAAACCTGTTCACTGTCTGCGGGTTCTCGTACCTGGGGTCTGTCGTCACGCGGACGTTGAGCCCGTACAAAGACAAGGAAGCCGGGCGCAGGCTCACCTACTTTGAATTACTGTTCGAATGGACGGAAGGATCGGACGGCCCGACCCAGCAGAGATTAGTAGACCCTTGGGCTTCGTACGGTGCACTGTAGTGACGGTGATTCTTTGGGGCGGCAAGGCGACGAAGGGCGCAGATGATGGCGTCTCGCTGTTCAAGGCTCCGCAGCGCGGTCTAGGACGAGACCAGTTTGAGAACGGATATCGATCCGAGAATTTCCCAGGGAATGACGCCCACTTCGCACGTGAACGTGAGATTGCCGACAGTTATGCTGTCCACTACGGCGAAGGAGTCGTCGAGACGCGCATTCCGCGAAGTGTCAATAACGAGCACTTCGCATCATACGAGATGAGGTATCTGGGATCTCCGCCCGGAACGGAACTTGCAGTACCTCCTGGAAAACTTCCGTTCCTCAGTTCGTTCGAGAGGGTGCGGCACCAGTGATGATGCACGATCCAGTTCTGCGCCTTGTTCGGGGCGTCGTCACCCGTCACGAGGCGTATGGCTTCTATCTCGACTTTGATGAGCCGGTGGAAGGGCTAGTAGTAATAACGATGGTCGTCGATGATCCACATCTTGCGAACCCGGACTTCCCTCCCGTCGGTGCGATCGTGGAAGCCGCGCTGCTCGGCTATGCCGAGGGAACCGGGCAGCCTCGACTGAGTACCCGGCCGGCCGATCTCGCGTGATATGTCGTGAAAACGCGATGCGCATGCAGTGCGACACCCTGGAGCCGAGCAATGAAGTACCTGCACCCCGACACCTGTAGGATCGACGATCCGGAGGTTGCTGATGACGAACTCGCTATACTGAAGATCGTCGTCGACGGTGAGGAGATCATCGCATACGGGCTGCACGGCGCCATCAGGAAAGCCTCTTGCTTTCTCCAAGGTGCGTGGCGTGCGGACCGAACACCGTCGCTGTATACTCTCCGCGGGGACGGTTGGGAGGTCCTGATGTGGGAGATTCTGATAGAGTCGCGGCCCAAGGCTGCCGCTCTGGATGTGTCGATAAGGACCACACTGTTTCGACTAATTCACTCGGGTTGCCGTGTTGCCTGGATAGGTGCTGAGGGACTGTCGTTCTGTGATCCATACCTGGGGTGGACTGCCGACTATGGGCAGGACAGTGGGGAGCGACTGGACTACATCAGATCGAGAACACACGTGGAGTTCGGGCTATGAACATCCGATCCATCATTCTCTCCGCGCTACCTCTGAACATCAGCGGTGTTGAAGTAGTGGATCCGGTCGTCACGCTGTTCGGCGAAGACTGGTCGCTTAATCTGATGTGTCCTTGGAAATTTGAAGATGCTGAGTCGTCTTTCTCGTGGGAGTCAGAATCCGTAGATCGGCGTGCGCGAAGTCTGGTAGGGCGTAAAATTGAGAAATTGATCGCCGGGGCGGAGGCGATTGACCCGGTTTTCTGTCTCTCTGGCGCTGCCTATCTTTCCATTTATGCCGATACCGACATCGATCCCTGGACTCTGGTGATACCAGGATCCATAATTACTGGAAAGAAAGCGGGTTGAGGTTTGCGCCTCGGAGACGTTCAACTCGACCGAGCCGCGATTGTGGTAGATTTTACAGAGGAAGGGAGAATGGTAGGGCTCGAGATTCTAGACGCTAGTAGGGTGTTGCCTGCACTGCTCATGAATGACACGTCTGGTGATGACCCCGGATCCAGGCCAAGAACCCAGGAGCGACCCTAGTGAAGCAGATGTGGTCAAAATGCATCAACCTACCCGTCGGCGATGTATTGGTTGGTATTCACTACGAGTTGACGCGGTGGGAAACGCCGCCTTCATCGGAGTCGCCCGTCGATGAAGTTTGGGTCGCGTTGACACTACACTGGCAGGCCTCGCCCGCGACACGAATCTCCTGCTCTGCTGACACCCAGCGAGAGGGTCTGGTTTCGGGTGGGCCAAGGGAAGGCGACCCCGGGCCAGACACTGAGACCACCGATGTGTCGGAACGTTGGCATTGCTTAATGGGAAAACGTTTGGAGGAATATTCCTTCTCGCACTCCGATTCTCCCACATTCTTGCCGTGGGCAGTGAAACTTCGTTTCGCCTCCGGTGAACATCTCATCATCTCGTTGGGCGAATTACTGCCTGATGGTCCGGGTTACATGCCGGACTCTCTGCTGGTCACCGACTCACGTGAGGTCGCTCATGCCCTACGTCCACAAGCCGCACTAGGCACTGCCTGGGGGGATGATGATAAACAGTGATTTTTCTACAGGGGCCCTCGTGATCGCTCGCAGCATTCTGAAGATAGTCGACGGCGGTGAAGAGGTGCAAGGCCCCGCAATCCGAGCCGACAACCTTGCGGAGATGGTAGATGGTCATGGTCATAACGCGTGAAGAACTCGCTGCAGCGATCAATGAGACGTCGCTGGTGGGCAGCCAATGACCGAACCGAACCCCGCCGACGCTTACGAGCGGTGGCAGGACGCCTACGAAACCGTGTGGCAGCACCCGACACGCCTGACGGCGACGCCGTGCCCGAGTTGTGGGCATCTAGACCTGAGGCTGCTCTTCGTGGCCTTTTCGGGCTCGTCATCTGCCGTGATGCCTGCCTTCTGGTGTGACGCGTGCCGACGGGGACTCCCACCAACGCGGGGCGTCCTGCCGCCGTGGGCGACATCGGTACAGTGGGAGTCTGTCGACCTGCCCGACTATCGCCTGGTGGTGCCAGAGGAGTCGGAGTAAGCGTCAGGAGTACACGATCGTGCGGGACTGTTTTGGCGGACTGGTGACAATACACCCTGGGAGGTAGGGGCGTGCCAATTACTGTAGTACTCAGACTGGTCGTCGTGGTGGTGACTGGTGCCTGGGGTGCGGCGGGTCCTCTGGCGCGGTCTGGTGGGGTCGGTGGGCAGTACGACTATGCCTGGGGCGACGACGGTCAGGTCGTGTCGGTGGTGTTCCCCAACCAGGTCACCACCGCCTGGGACTACGACGATGCCGGGCGAGGTAAGCCGAACAGTCGGGGGCAGACCGTGGTAGTTCGGGGTGCTGTCGTTGACGGCGTCCCGCGTGCTGGGACGGCGTTCACTCCATGACTGTGAACCCGATTCCGCCGCTAGTGTTGGATCTCATCGAGTCTATCATCAATCACCTTCCCGAAGCGGATCGCTCAGTCCTCCTTGCCCAAGCACGATCGGCGGATGTCGTAGAGGAGATTCCGGGTCGAGCGATCGATTTTGTCGTGAATTCGGACGCATCGCGTTCGTCGATACCAGATGGACCTGTTCGACCGATCCCCGCTGTAATGAGGCAAGATGGGCGGCTAGTTGGGGAGGTGATCCTTTGGATCCGGTCGGGCTACATCATTGGCCTGGAACAGCCTTGGTTTGGCGAATCTCCTATTGAGTTGTGGCCGAGGGCGAGCGACTTGGACTTCCCGTGACAGAGCCTGCGAGCAGTTATGCCAATCCTCGGGGAAGGCCTGCAATCCGAGCTGGCACGACGGTCGTCTCACGCACCAATACTGTCCGTGCGGTTGCGAACGAGCACAGTTTGATGATCCACGCGCGGATGGATAAACTCATCAATGCTGATAGGGGTTATATTGGCGGCAGTAGTTTTACCGGCGGGACAACAGGCCACGCAGCGCAGCGCATCGCCGAAGCAGGTCTCGACGATCTCGATGCTCGATGTTGCTATTCTCCGCGCAGGCCGATCACTCGAACAGGCAGACGGTGCCACTGCCTTCGTGACCTCTGCAGGAAGGAACACCGGCTTCGGCGGCATGACGCAAAGCACGTGGCTTCACCGTCGACGCGGTCGTCGCGGCGACAGCGCTCGCACTGCCTGCCCCGGTGCTGGTCGTCACGGCAGATCCAGGCGACCTGTCGCTCCTGCTCGACGGCACGAACGTCACCGTCAGAGCTATCGCGGACGGCGCGACGAGTTGACGGTAGCCACACCGCCTGGCGCGTCGGGGGGCCTCGGCCCTGCCTGCGCGGGGGAGTGAGAAGCGTGCCCTAGCCTTCGTCCATGACCACTGCTACGTCCGAGCATCTGGACGTGCTGGCCCGGTCCCTGGAGACGTACCTGACGCATCTCGCGGTGGAACGTGGCCTGTCGGCCAACACGCTGGCCGCGTACCGTCGGGACCTGGTTCGCTATGTCGCCTATCTGCGCGGCCGGGGGGTCGGCGCGCCGGACGGGGTGGACGAGCGGGACATCGAGGAGTACGTCGTCGTGGCCCGGACCGGGTCCGACGGGCACGCGCCGCTGGGTGCGGGGTCCTCGGCCCGGGCGGTGGTCGCGGTGCGCGGCTGGCACCGCTTCCTGGCCGCGGAGGGCCTGACCGCCGACGACCCGGCCTGCCAGGTCCGCCCGCCGTCCCAGCCCCGGCGGCTGCCCAAGGCGATCACCGTGGACCAGGTGACTCGGCTGCTGGCGACAACCGAGGGCGAGGGCGCGTGCCGGATGCGCGACCGGGCGCTGCTGGAGCTGCTGTACTCCACCGGGGCCCGGATCTCCGAGGCCGTCGGGCTGGACGTGGACGATATCGACCTGACCGCGGACCGCGCCGCCGTGCGGCTGCTCGGCAAGGGCGGCAAGGAACGGGTGGTGCCCGTCGGCAGCTACGCGGTGCGGGCGCTGGAGGCGTACCTGGTGCGGGCCCGTCCGTCGCTGGTCGCGGCCGGACGCGGTACCCCCGCGGTGTTCTGCAACACCCGCGGCGGTCGGCTGTCGCGGCAGAGCGCCTGGCAGGTGCTGCGCCGGGCCGCGGTGCGCGCCGGGCTGCCCAACGCCGAGCACATCTCGCCGCACACGCTGCGGCACTCGTTCGCCACCCACCTGCTGTCCGGCGGCGCGGACGTGCGGGTGGTCCAAGAGCTGCTGGGTCACGCCTCGGTCAGCACCACCCAGCTGTACACGCTGGTCACGGTGCAGGGCCTGCGGGAGGTCTACCTGGCCGCCCACCCGCGGGCGGTAGAAGCCCGGTGACCAGGGCGGTCGCCCTGAGCCTCGAGCACCAGGGACCGGGTGACAGGGCTCGCGGTGTGCCCAACCTCACGTCGTGGGCATTTCGGGTAAGTTGTCACCCGTGGTGACTACCGAGACCACGCCTGGTCAGACCGACATCGTGGGCAGGCCTCTGCTCGACTTCGCGGAACCGCCGCCGTTGACCCAGCACGGTCCGGCGCGGGTGATCGCGCTGTGCAACCAGAAGGGCGGCGTCGGCAAGACCACGACGACGATCAACCTGGCCGCGGCCCTGGCCGAGTACGGCCGCCGGGTGCTCGTCGTGGACTTCGACCCGCAGGGCGCGGCGACGGTCGGGCTGGGCGTCAGCCCGTACGAGATCGAGCAGTCCGTCTACGACCTCATCATGTCGACCGAGCCGGACCCGGTGTCCGTGCTCAAACACACCCCGGTCGAGGGTCTGGACGTCGTCCCGGCGAATATCGACCTGTCCGCGGCCGAGGTGCAGCTGGTCAACGAGGTGGCCCGGGAGCAGGTGCTGTCCCGGGCGATCCGACCGGTCCTCGACGACTACGACATCGTGCTGATCGACTGCCAGCCGTCGTTGGGGCTGCTCACCATCAACGCGCTGACCGCCGCCCACGGGGTGCTCATCCCGCTGGTCTGCGAGTTCTTCGCGCTGCGCGGGGTGGGGCTGCTCAAGGAGACGACGATCGACAAGGTCTCCGACCGGCTGAACCCCCGGCTGCGCATCGACGGCATCGTCGCCACCATGTTCGACCCGCGTCCGCTGCACTCGCGGGAGATGGTCCAGGTGGTCTACGACCGCTTCGGCGACACGCTGCTGCAGACCACTATCCCGCGGACCGTGAAGCTGCCCGACGCCACGGTCGCCGCCGAACCGATCACTACCTACGCCCCGACGCACGCCAGCGCGGACGCCTACCGCCAGCTGGCCCGTGAGCTCGTCGCCCGTGGCGACGCCGCCTGACGTCGCGCGGGACCAGCCCCAGCCGTCGGGCGTCGGTTCGTCCGACCGGCCGTCGGGAACCTCGGGGTTCGAGGTCCACCTGGACGTCTTCTCCGGGCCGTTCGACCTGCTGCTGGGGTTGATCGCCAAGCACAAGCTGGACATCACCGAGGTGGCGCTGTCGCAGGTCACCGACGAGTTCCTGGGCTACCTGCGGGCTGCGGAGGCCGTCGGGTCCACCGGACACCCGGTTGACGGCTGGGACCTGTCGCAGGCCAGCGAGTTCCTCGTCGTCGCCGCGACCCTGCTGGACCTCAAAGCGGCCCGGCTGCTGCCCGCCGGGGACGTGGAGGACGCCGAAGACCTGGAGCTGCTGGAGGCCCGGGACCTGCTGTTCGCCCGCCTGCTGCAGTACCGCGCCTACAAGGAGATCGCCGCCACCCTGAGACAGCGCTGGGCCGTCGGGGCGCTGAGCCGCCCCCGGTCGGTGACCCTGGAACCACAGCTGGCGGTGCTGCTGCCCGATCTGGTCTGGACGCTGGGCCCCGACCAGCTGGCGGCGCTGGCGGCCCGGGCCCTGGCCCCGAAACCCGCCCCACCCGGGGTGGACCTGTCCCACCTGCACGTCAATGTGGTGTCGGTGCGGGAGCAGGCCGCGGTGCTGGCCGACCGGCTGCGCCGTCACGCCTCGGTGTCGTTCCGGGTGCTGGTGGCCGACGCCGGGTCCACGCTCGTCGTCGTGGCCCGGTTCCTGGCCCTGCTAGAGCTGTACCGGGAGGGCGCGGTGGCGTTCGACCAGGTCGTGGCGCTGGGTGACCTGACCGTACGGTGGACCGGCAGCGACGACGGCGCGGTGGACCTGACCACCGACTACGACGTCGACGGACTGGAAGCACCCGAGAACCAGGAGGCGTCGTCATGACGCAGGACCCTGATGCAACCGAGTCGATCGACGAACCGGTCGACGAGAACGCCCCCGACGAGCCGGGATTCGACGTCGCCGACCTGCCCGGCGGTGCCGCCGCGGCGGTCGAGGCGGTGCTCATGGTGGCCGACGAACCGGTGCCCGTGGTGCGGCTGGCCGCGCTGCTGGCGCTGCCCACCGCGGAGGTCGCCGCGCTCTGCGAAGAGCTGGCCGCGGAGTACCGGGGCGAGCACGGCGGTCGTCCCCGCGGTTTCGCGCTGCGGCAGGTGGCCGACGGCTGGCGGTTCTACTCGGCGGAGTCCTGCGCGGACGTCGTCGGCCGGTTCGTGGTCGACGGCCAGACCGCCCGGCTGACCCAGGCGGCGCTGGAGACGCTGGCGGTGGTGGCCTACCGCCAGCCGGTGAGCCGCGGGCAGGTCTCCGCGGTGCGGGGGGTGAACGTGGACGGGGTGATGCGTACCCTGACCAGTCGGGGCCTGGTCGCCGAGGTGGACCACGACCCGGTCACCGGCGCGGTGCTGTTCGGCACCACGGGATACTTCCTGGAACGGATGGGCATGACCTCGTTGGACGAGCTGCCGCCGCTGGCCCCGCACCTGCCGGGCCTGGACGAGCTGGACATAGCCGAGCTGGGCATGGCCGAGCTGGACGACGTGGAGAGATGAGGACCCGGGGATGAGCGCGCGCAAGGCAGACCGACAGCAGGCGGCCGGTTCGGGTCGGCGGTCCGGCGGGTCCGGTCGTCGGCCTGACTCGTCCGGTCGTCCTGACCAGCCCCGTCGCTCTGCTCCCCAGCGCCGGGGTGCGTCGGGGCAGGAGCAGGACGGGCGTGACCGCGATGTGCACGACCCGGACGGGGTGCGGCTGCAGAAGGTGCTGGCCGGGGCGGGGCTGGGGTCCCGCCGGGCTTGCGAAGAGCTCATCGCCGCCGGTCGGGTGACCGTCGCCGGGCAGGTGGTCCGCGAGCTGGGGGTGCGGGTGGACCCGGTGGCCGCGGTCCTCCACGTCGACGGGGTGCGGGTGCCGCTGGATACCACCCTGGTGACGCTGGCGCTGAACAAGCCGGTCGGGGTGGTCTCGTCCATGCGCGACGAGCAGGGCCGCCCGGACCTCGCCCAGTACGTCGCCGACCGGCCCGAACGGCTGTTCCACGTCGGCCGCCTGGACGAGGAGACCGAAGGGCTGCTGCTGCTCACCAACGACGGCGACCTGGCGCACGGCCTGACCCACCCGTCGCACGAGGTGGTGAAGACCTACCTGGCGGAGGTCGAGGGTCAGGTGCGGCCCCAGCTGGCCAAGCGCCTGCGCGCCGGGGTCGAGCTGGACGACGGCCCGGTGCGGGTCGACCGGTTCCAGGTGGTACAGCTGGGCTACCGCTCGACCCTGGTCGAGGTGGACCTGCACTCGGGACGCAACCGGGTGGTGCGTCGGCTCATGGAGCAGGTCGGGCACCCCGTGGTGCGCCTGGTGCGCACCCGGTTCGGGCCGATCCGCCTGGGCGAGCTGCGGTCGGGGCGCACCCGGGTGCTGTCGGCGCCGGAGGTGGGGTCGTTGATGTCGGCCGCGGGACTGTGAGCCGCGGGGCTGTGGGCGGCCCGGGCTCGCCCCTGGTACCGGGGGTGGCCGCCACGACGGGCCCGGTGCGCATCGTCGGCGCTGGTCTGCTGGGTGCGTCGGTGGGGCTGGGCCTGCGCCGCAGCGGTGTCGAGGTGACGCTGGCCGATCCGTCGCCGACGGCGGTGGCCCTGGCCCGGGACGTCGGCGCGGGCCGCCCGGCCGCCGACGGCGACGCCGGACCGGCCCTGGTCGTGGTGGCCGCCCCGCCGGACGTCACCGCCGGTGTCGTAGCCGCCGAGCTGGTCGCGCACCCGTCGGCGGTGGTAACCGACGTGGCGTCGGTCAAGGGGCAGGTGCTGGCCACCCTGCGTACCGTCGGGGCCGATCTGACCCGGTACGTCGGGTCGCACCCCATGGCCGGGCGGGAACGCACCGGCCCGGCCGCGGCGCTGCCGGACCTGTTCGCGGGCCGACCCTGGGTGATCGTCGACCACGGCGACCAGGGCAACGCCCCCCGGACCGATGCCGTCCTGGCGGTGCGGAACCTCGCCGTGGACCTGGGTGCGGTGCCGGTGACGCTGGACGCCGCGACGCACGACCAGGCGGTGGCTATCGTCTCGCACCTGCCGCAGCTGGTGGCCAGCCTGGTGGCGGCCCGGCTGCGTGACGCCCCGCCCGAGGCCCTGGAGCTGGCCGGGCAGGGGCTGCGCGACGTGACCCGGATCGCCGCCTCCGACCCGCAGCTGTGGACGGCGATCCTCGCGGCCAACGCGGCGGCGGTGCGCACCGGGCTGTCGGCGCTGCGCGACGACCTGGACGTCGTGCTGGACGCCCTGGGGCGGGTGCCGAGCCCCGCGGGCGGCGGCGCGCCCGAGGGGGTGCTGTCGGCGCTGGCCCGGACCCTGGCGGCGGGCAACGACGGGGTGGCGCGGGTGCCCGGCAAGCACGGCGGCCAGCGGCGACGCTACGCGCAGGTCAGCGTCCTGGTCCCGGACACGCCCGGGTCGCTGGCGGCGCTGCTCACCCAGGTCGGCGAGACCGGGGTGAACCTGGAGGACTTGGCGATCGAGCACGCCGCCGGTCGACCGGTGGGTATCGCCGACGTGTCGGTGCTGCCAGAGGCGGCCGCTCGGCTGGAGACTGAGCTGACCGCCCGGGGATGGACGGTCGTGCGGTGAGCGGGAAGGTAGGGTTCCTACGACTTGCTGCCAGTTCGAGAACTCTGCCGTCGATTCGAGTCGATGACCGAGGTCTCGGACGCGACCTCTTGCGGGAGTGCTGGAAGGTAGTGCGATGAACAGCGTGGCGAACATGCAGCCCTCCTCGCCCGACGGGCTCGTGGTGGCGATCGACGGGCCGTCGGGGTCCGGCAAGTCCTCGGTGGCCAGGGGGGTGGCGCAGGCCTTCGGTCTGGCGTACCTGGACACCGGGGCGATGTACCGGGCGGCGACCTGGTGGTGCCGGGAGCAGGGCGTGAACCTCGACGACGGTCCCCGCGTGGCCGCCGTGGTGGCCGCCATGCCTCTGGTGGTGGGCCTGGACCCGTCCGCGCCGAGCGTGCACGTCTCCGGGGTGGACGTCGGTGGGGCGATCCGCCGTTCGGAGGTTTCCGCCGCGGTCAGCCAGGTGGCGACCAACCTGGACGTGCGGGCCGGTCTGGTGGCCCGGCAGCAGGCCGTGGTGGCCGCCGAGCGTGTCGGCGGGTTCTCCGACGGCCGGGGCGTCGTGGTCGAGGGCCGGGACATCACCACGGTCGTGGTGCCTGATGCCCAGGTGCGGGTGCTGCTCACCGCGTCGCCCGCGGCCCGCCTGGCGCGGCGCGCCACCGAGGTGCACGGCAACGCCTCGGCCCAGGCGGTCGCCGCCACCCGGGACCAGGTGCTGCGCCGCGACGCGGACGACTCCACGGTGGTCGAGTTCCACCAGGCCGCCCCGGGCGTGGCCACGGTGGACTCCACGGACCTGGACCTGGACCAGACGGTGGCCGCGGTCCTGGGCCTGGTGGTCGAGGCCACAGGACTGGACGTGCCGACCGAGGCCGGTGGGCCGGACGTCCCTCCGGCCGGGCAGCCGTGAGCGCGCCGCAGGCCCCGAGCCGCTGGGGGCCGGTGTGGGCGCGCTGGGTGGGCTGGTTCATGCTCCGGGTGGTGTGGCGGGCCCGTCCGGTCGGCAAGGACCGCGTGCCGCGGACCGGCCCGGTGGTGCTCGCCGCGAACCACGTGCACTGGCTGGACGGCCCGATGCTCATCGGGCTGGCCCCGCGTCCGTTGCACATCCTGGTCAAGCAGGAGATGTTCCACGGTTTCCTCGGTCTGGTGATGCGCGCCGCGGCGCAGATCAAGACGGACCGCTCCAACGGTCGCCAGGCCCTGGCGCAGGGCCTGGCGGTGCTGCGGCGCGGGGGAGCGGTCGGTATCTTCCCCGAGGGCGAGCGCGGCTCCGGCAAGGTCGAGTCCGCCCGGGCAGGCGCCGCGTGGCTGGCGGTCCACGGCGGTGCGCGCGTCGTCCCCGTGGCGATCCTCGGCACCCGTCGCCCTGGTCAGGGCAAGGACCAGATGCCCCCGCCGGGCCGCCGTTTCGTCATCGAGTTCGGCGAGCCGATCGACGTGACCCGCGACGACGTCCCCCGCCGCGAGGCCGTCGCCGAGGCGGCCGAGACCATCCGCGCCGCGATGGCCGCCCTGGTCGCCGAGGCGTCCGGACGCACCGGTCTGGGTACCGGCGCCGACTCGGCGCCCGGCCCGACGACCTTGGACTGAACTTGACTAGACCAGATTAGGACGCCTAGAATCTAGTCTGACCAGATTGAGCAAGGAGGTGTCGGATGCATGCCGACGCTGTGAGCGTCTACGAGGCGAAGACCAACCTGTCCAGGCTCATCGCTCAGGCCAAGGCCGGATTCCCCTTCGTCATCACCAGCCACGGCAAGCCGCAGGTGATCGTCCAGGCGGTTGACGCAGGCCAGGCGGAGCGCAAGCCGCAGCGGACAGGGTTTCTCAAGGACGAGCTCAAGGATTTCCGGCTGCCCGACGATTTTGATACGATGATGCAGGACGAGATCATCTCCCTGTTCGAAGGGGACTGAGGGGGCGCACGTGGATCTTCTGCTCGACTCAAACATCATCATCCTTGCCGCCGGGGGTAGCCTGTCAGAGGACGTCACGGCGCTGGTCGAGTCCGAGCACAATCGACTCTTCTTCAGCACCGCGGCCTACTGGGAGATCTCCATAAAGTACGCCAGCGGACGGCTTGCACTCCCGATCGAGCCGTGGCTGCTCGTCGACGCCCTTGTGAAGAACGGATACCGTGAGGTCCCGATAGGACGCAAGCACGTCTACACGCTCAGCAGCATCGCCGATGTTCACAAGGATCCGTTCGACAGGATCATGGTGGCTCAGGCCATCGCTGAAGACATGCTGCTCCTCACCACTGACGCTCTCCTGCACGGCTACGGCCAGAACGTGAGAGTCGTCAGAAAATGAGACCAATTCCTGGGGTGACGGTGACGAGAAAGTGATCGTGATCGGATGCCGCGGCGGCACACTGCGGTCGTCCCGCCCGGATCATCATGCCTAGTGATCGCCTGGTCAACTCCAGTCGAAGGTGAGTGCGGCGGTACGAGTCTCGGGTTCGAAGAACAGCAGGATCTGGTCGGCGCCTTGGTTCCGCCAGGGGTATCCGGCGGTGCCTCCGATGTAGGTGAACGGTCGGCCGTCGGCCAGCCGGAGCACCGGAGCTGCCGGATCGCTCGAGTCCAGCGCGAATGCTTTGGGCGGAGGGAACTCATGCCAGTTGCCGTAGCCGGGCTCACCGCCTATCTCGTCGACGAGGGCGATATCGGTGCCCCAGCTTTCGCGCTGCCGGGTGGGATCCTGCGCGTCGCCCCAGACCAGGGCACCGAGCCGCTCCCAGCGTGCCTTGGTGCCTGTGAACTCGGCGTCGGCTGCGGCGTATGTCTCGTACAGCGCACTCGGGTCTTCTTGCTCACCCGACGCTTCCATGTCCTCGATCTCGAAGAACCGCCGCTGCCCGAGGAACCGGTAGCGGCCGTCGTTCTCGACGTGGAACGAGATCCAGTTCTCGCAGGCGAAGTCGTCGTGGTGCGCGGAAGTGTCCTCGCCCAGCAGGCCCTCCTCGGGCTCTACAGGGCTCAGCAGGTGCACACGGCCGCTCCACGCCGGGTCGAACGCGGTCAGTTCGACAGAGACGAGCGGATGAAGCAGTCGGACGAGCCACGGCTGGTCGTCGACGAACACCTCGGCGGGATCAGGCAGCACGACGACCCGCGGGTCCGGGGCGATGATGCGCTCGCCGTCGTCAGGGTCACGCACCGGTTCCGCGAGCAGGTGCTGAGGGAGAGGATAGGGGCGGGCATCCGCAGCGAATTCATCCACCGCGCCGATCCTACCTTGTGAGGACGCGAGACTACCGCGGCTCGACGATGTCGCATACGGCCTCCGGGAACAGCTTGCCGACGGTCGTGGCCGACGCGACCGCAGCACGACCCGAGACCTCGCCGAGGGCGTCCTGGGACAACCCGGTCTGAACCTTGCTGGCTTGGCCCTCCTGAAGAGACGCCGGAGCATCGAGGGGCGGCACGCCGGGCCGCAGCAGGGGCCACCGTGGGACACGTTGTGGTCCCACACCGAAGCATTATGTGAGTCTCGTCGGACCCTCGCACCACAGCCGCACCGAGGTTATACTGAGTTCATGGTATTAAGACCGATGAAGCGCGTTCCCACTCTCGACGGACTCGACCTCTACCGGCGGATCGACTCGCCCCGCACGGACCAGGCCGTGAACGACCCGGAACGGGTGGATGCGGTTGTCAAGGAGTTGCGGCAAGGCGTAACTGAGGCACTGGCAACGCCGACGACGGTACAGGGCTGGCGCGCACAAGCATTGTTCGCGTCGATGGTGGTGGCACTGGACGGCTGCACGATGATGACGCAGGTAGATTTGGGAGAAATATTTGCAGACGGCGACCCGGTAAAGGCACCAGACTTCTTTTTGCACTTGCGCGACGGTAGGCGAATTCTTGTAGATGTTAAGAGTCTGCCGAAGTCCATAAAGGATCCCGTCAAGTTCACAAAGAGTGAGGTGGCCCGACTCCGGCGGTTTGGAGAGTTGTACGGAGCGGAAGTCCACCTAGCCCTGTACTTCTCCAGCATGTCGATGTGGCTTCTAATATCGATCGACGACCTGTCTCCTGGACCAGGAGGTGGCCTCCGGATCACTATGGAGAAAGCGTTGATGCGCAACGACATGGCCGCTATCAGTGACTGGACCATCGGCGTAGAGCCGCCGTTGGAGTTGGTACTCCATCCAGACCCTTCATCAGAAAACCGAATCACCGAAGATGGTCGCGCGGAATTTAGGGTGGGGAGTGTAGAGGTCCGCGCTGGTGGTCGCAGGGTATACACCAAGGAGGACCAGCAGATTGTATGGTTCCTGATGATGTATGGTAAATGGAGCCAATCGGAGCATCTGCGCATAGAGGGGTCAAAACTGGTAAGCCTGACGTGGCGCGCCGAGCCGGAGGAGCGCGAAAATCTAGATCAGCGCTTTGAACTAGTCGGGTCTCTAGCATCAATGTACACGCAGTTTTTCGAGATCGGCACGAGGGGTGATGCGGGGATAATCGGACTGGACCTTCCCACGGAACCCGGGGCGATGATCTCACTGATTCCCCATGACTATCATTCCGACGACCTACCGTTGTGGCGTTTTAGAATCGCACCTAGGACAGACCTTCCGAAATGAGCACATAACCGGGACTGGATGCTACTACGCCCAGGGCCCTCGTCATGCCTACCGTCCCACCCTTACATCCGGCGGCTCCGGCGGCAGCAACGCCTCGACCGTCGTGCCGAGCACCTGCGCCAGGGGCGACGAGGTTCAGCAGCGTGGGGTTGGCGACGCGGCCGACGCGAGACTCGCCCTTCTCCAACTGGTGGTAGTAGCCCCGGGTCAGGCCAGCGGCATGGGCAACCTTCTCTTGGCTGAGGTCGGCCTCACACCCAGTACCGAGCCGACCACACCGGACGCCAACTGATGAACCAAGCCGTTTTCGAAGCCATCTGGATCGGCGACGACAACATCGACGCTGCTCGAGTCCGACCAGGACTGGCCGAGTTGATCAGCACCGACCTGGACCAGCAGTTGGCCCACGACGAAGCCGAGGCAGCCCAGTCCCGAGCCAGCGGACGAAGGTCGGGCGCGCTGACATGAGCACCGAACGAGCCAGAGGTCGCGCCGAGCGAGGCACGCGTTGCGTCCCATCGCACCTCGTCGCTGCCAGCGTCGGAACCGACACGTTGGCCGCCGAACTGGGCTTCCAGCCCGAGCAGACCGACCAACCGACCGCCGAGCACGCGACCAACCTCTACGTCGCTCATCTCCTGCGTCACCGCAGGTCAGAGCGCATCCCGGGACACGAACAGAACCTCCGGCGCAGTCGGCGTGCCGGAGGTTCTAACAAGACAGTTCTGGTCGGGCTGGCGGGATTTGAACCCGCGACCCCTTGACCCCCAGTCAAGTGCGCTACCAAACTGCGCCACAGCCCGTGGTGCACCGGTGGCCCGGCACGGCCAGCAACTCTACCGTGTCCTGGACCGTGGTGGCGACGTCTTATCCGGTCCGCGTGGCGGAGGTCACCCGGTGACGACCGGCTTGCCTGCCTGGGTCCAGGCGAGGATGCCGCCGGAGAGGTCGACGACGCGGATGAACCCGGCGTCGAGCATCATCTGCCTGGCGGTGGCGGAGCGCACACCAGAGCGGCAGTACAGGGCGTAGGTGGTGTTCTTGTCCAGGCCAGCGATGCCAGCGGCGAAGTCGCTCTGGACGTCGAGGCTCGTCGCGCCTGCCAGGTGACCGGTGGCGAACTCGTCGGGGGTGCGCACGTCGATGATCTGCACCCCGTCCTGGGCGACCAGGGACTCGAAGCCGGCCACGCCGAGGCTGGTGGCGGTCTCGGAGACCGGACTGGTGTCGGTGCTGGTGCCGTCGTCCGAGCAGCCGACCAGCAGACCCGCACTCAGCAGCCCGACCATCATCACCGAGCCGAGCCGTCGTAGAGATCCCATGGGCCCAAGCCTACGGACCCGCGCCGACCAGACGTCACCAACCCGGGGGCTGGCTCAGCGACGCCGTCGCTCCCGGACGCGGACGCCCAGGCGGATCGGGGTGCCCTCGAAGCCGAAGGTCTCGCGCAGGCGGCGTTCGACGAAGCGGCGGTAGCCGGGGTCCAGGAACCCGGTGGTGAACAGCACGATACGCGGCGGTCGGGTCGACGCCTGGGTGGCGAACAGGACGCGCGGCTGCTTGCCGCCCCGCACCGGGTGCGGATGGGCGGCGACCAGCTGGCCCAGGAAGGCGTTGAGGCGGCCGGTGGAGATCCGGGTGTCCCACGACGCCAGCGAGCGTTCCAGGGCGGGGACCAATCGGTCGGCGTGCCAGCCGGTACGCGCGGAGACGTTCACCCGGGGCGCCCAGCGCACCTGGCCCAGGTCTTGCTCGATCTCGCGTTCCAGGAGGGTCCGACGGTCGGCGTCGGTGAGGTCCCACTTGTTGTACGCCAGTACCAGGGCCCGGCCCGCGTCGACGACCTGGGTGATCACCCGGACGTCCTGCACGGTCAGCGGCTCGGCGGCGTCCAGCAGCACCACCGCGACCTCGGCCTTCTCGATGGCGGCCGTGGTGCGCAGCGAAGCGTAGTAGTCGGCGCCGGACGTCATGTGCACCCGACGACGGATACCGGCGGTGTCCACCATGACCCACGGCTGCCCGCCGAGCACCACCAGCTCGTCGACCGGGTCTCGGGTGGTCCCCGGGACGTCGTGGACCACGACCCGTTCCGACCCGGCCAGTCGGTTGAGCAGCGACGACTTGCCGACGTTCGGCCGTCCCACCAGGGCCACCCGGCGCGGGCCGTCCGGCCGCAGCGCGTCGCGCGCCGAGACCTCCGGCAGCACCGCCAGCGCCGCGTCCAGCAGGTCGCCGATGCCCCGGCCGTGCACCGCGGAGACCGCGTAGGGCTCTCCCAGGCCCAGGCCCCACAAGGCGAGCGCGTCGGACTCCTGCGACGGACCGTCCACCTTGTTCGCGGCCAGCACCACCGGGCGGCCGGAGCGGCGCAGCATGCGCACCACCTGCTCGTCGGTGTCGGTGGTGCCGACGGTGGCGTCCACCACGAGCACCACGGCGTCAGCCAGCTCCACGGCGATCTCCGCCTGCTCGGCGACGCGTGCGTCGATCCCCGCGACGTCCACCTCCCAGCCACCGGTGTCCACGACGGTGAACTGCCGCCCCGCCCACTCCGCCGGGTAGCTCACCCGGTCCCGGGTGACACCGGGGGTGTCCTGCACGACCGCCTCCCGACGGCCCAGGATCCGGTTCACCAGGGTCGACTTGCCGACGTTCGGCCGTCCGACGACGGCCAGCACCGGGTGCGCCAGGGACGGCCCCGCCTCAGGGGCAGCCTCGTCGACGTCCAGCAGGGACAGGTCGTCGTCAGCCAGGTCGTAGTCGGCCAGGCCCGCACGCAGCGCGGAGGCCCACGCCTCGTCGTCGTCGGGCGGGACGGTCGGCATCTCGGTCACGCGCACATTCTGCCGTGCCGACGCCCGTACCCGTGCACGCAGACGACCCCGCCCCCACAGGAGAGCCGGGCCCGGCGCCGTGACGTGCCGGGTCCGGCAGGGCTAGGATGCGACACCGACAGACGTTCCTTTAAGACCCGTCCAGAGAGGCGGGGAAGGGAGTCGGGCGCATGGTCGCACCCAGCGATCCCCAGGGCCGCGGTCCGGTACCGGACGATCAACCAAGGCAGAACCCCGTCGACGACGCACGGACGATCCTTACCGCCGACGACATGGCCCGGGCCCTGGTCCGGATCGGCCACGAGATCCTCGAACGCAACAAGGGCGCCGACGACGTCGTGCTGCTCGGCGTCCTGACCCGTGGCGGGCCGCTGGCCCGGCGCCTGGCCCGGGTGGTCGCGGACGTCGAGGACCAGGTGGACGCCGACGCGGTGGTCGGTGTCCTCGACGTCACCATGCACCGCGACGACCTGGCCGACCAGCCGACCCGGGCGCTGGGCACCACGTCGCTGCCGCGCGGCGGGATCGACAGCAAGGTCGTGGTGCTGGTCGACGACGTGCTGTACTCCGGGCGCACCATCCGGGCCGCGCTGGACGCCCTCAACGACCTGGGCCGTCCCCGGGCGGTCCAGCTGGCGGTGCTGGTGGACCGGGGGCACCGTCAGCTGCCGATCCGGGCCGACTACGTCGGCAAGAACCTGCCCACCGCCGCGGACGAACGGGTCCGGGTGCTGCTGGCTGAGACCGACGGCCGGGACGCCGTGCTGCTCGACAGCAACGGGAGGCAGCGATGAAGCACCTGCTGTCCGCCGGTGACCTGTCCCGCGACGAGGCGGTGCTGATACTCGACACCGCCGCCGCGATGGCCGCCACCCAGGAACGAGCCATCAAGAAGCTGCCGACGCTGCGCGGGCGGACCGTCGTCAACCTGTTCTTCGAGGACTCCACCCGCACCCGGATCTCGTTCGAGACGGCTGCCAAACGGCTGTCCGCCGATGTGATCAACTTCTCCGCCCGCGGGTCGAGCGTGTCCAAGGGCGAGTCGCTGAAAGACACCGCCCTGACGCTGCAGGCCATGGGCGCCGACGCCGTCGTCATCCGGCACTCGGCCTCCGGCGCGCCGCACGTGCTGGCCCGCTCCGGTTGGACCCGCGGCGCGGTGCTCAACGCCGGGGACGGCACCCACCAGCACCCCACCCAGGCGCTGCTCGACGCCTTCACGCTGCGACGGCACCTGGTGGGCCGGCGCCACGGGACGGACGCGGCCGGGCAGGATCTAGCCGGGCTCCACGTGGTGATCGTCGGCGACGTGCTGCACTCGCGGGTGGCCCGCTCCAACGTCGAGCTGCTGCACACCCTGGGGGCCCGGGTCACCCTCGTCGCCCCGCCGACGCTGGTGCCGGTCGGGGTGGAACCGTGGACCTGCGAGGTGGCCTACGGCCTGGACGACGTGCTCGCCACCGGCCCGGACGCGGTGATGATGCTGCGCATCCAGCGCGAACGGATGGCCGACGGCGGGTTCTTCCCCAGCCCCCGGGAGTACACCCGCAGCTACGGCCTAGACGCCCGGCGCCTGGCCCGGCTGCCCGAGCACACCATCGTCCTGCACCCCGGCCCGATGAACCGGGGCCTGGAGATCTCCGCCGACGCCGCCGACAGCCCGCGCGCGGTCATCGTCGAGCAGGTCGGCAACGGGGTCGCGGTGCGCATGGCCGCGCTGTACCTGCTGCTCGCCGGGGCCGACCGACCGACAGGAGAGACCGAATGACCGCCTACCTGCTCACCGGGGCCCGGCCGCTGGGCGAAGAGTCCACGGACGTGCTCGTCGTCGACGGCCAGATCGCCGCGCTGGGTGCGACCGCCGCCGACACTGCTGTCGATACTGCGGCCGAGCGCGTCGACGCCACCGGCCTGGTGCTGCTCCCCGGGCTGGTGGACCTGCACACCCACCTGCGCGAACCCGGGAGGGAGGACGCCGAGACCGTGGCCTCGGGCAGCCGGGCGGCGGCGCTCGGTGGCTACACCTGCGTGCACGCCATGGCCAACACCTCGCCGGTGGCCGATACCGCGGGCGTCGTCGAGCAGGTCTGGCAGCTGGGCCGTGACGCCGGGTACGTCGACGTGCGCCCGGTCGGCGCGGTGACGGTCGGGCTGGCGGGGGAGCGGCTGGCCGAGCTGGGCGCGATGGCCCAGTCGCACGCCGCGGTCCGGGTGTTCTCCGACGACGGCCGGTGCGTGGCCGACCCGGTCGTCATGCGCCGGGCGCTGGAGTACGCCAAGGCCTTCGACGCGGTGATCGCCCAGCACGCCCAGGAACCGCGCCTGACCGCCCACGCGCAGATGCACGAGGGTGTGGTCAGCGCCGAGCTGGGCCTGGCCGGGTGGCCCGCCGTGGCCGAGGAGGCCATCGTCGCCCGGGACGTGCTGCTGGCCGAGCACGTCGGGTCCCGGCTGCACGTCCTGCACCTGTCTACCGCCGGGTCGGTGGAGATCGTGCGCTGGGCCAAGACCAGGGGCATCGACGTCACCGCCGAGGCCACGCCGCACCACCTGTACCTGACCGACGAGCTGGTCCGCGGCTACGACCCCAGATTCAAGGTCAACCCGCCGCTGCGCACCGCCGTCGATGTCGAGGCCGTGCGGGCCGGGCTGGCCGACGGGACCATTGACATCGTGGGGACCGATCACGCCCCGCACCCGCGCGAGGACAAGGACTGCGAGTGGGCCGCCGCCGCGTTCGGCATGACCGGGCTGGAGACGGCCCTGTCCGTGGTCCAGGCCGCGATGGTCGACACCGGCCGGATGACCTGGGCCGACGTGGCCCGGGTCATGTCGGTCGGGCCGGCCCGCATCGGCCGGGTGGCCGACCAGGGCCGACCGCTCGCGGTGGGGGAACCGGCCAACCTGACGCTGGTCGACCCGGCCGCCCGCCGCACGGTCCTGCCCGGCGAGCAGGCCACCGCCTCGGTGAACACCCCGTTCGCCGGGATGGAGCTGCCCGGGCGGGTCGTGGCGACGTTCCTGCACGGACGGCCCACGGTGCTCGACGGTCGGCTCGTCCGCCCGGGGGACCGTTGATGGGCTGGCTCGCGCCCGCCGGACGCGTTCCCGCCGGCAGCGCTGCTCTTAGCCCCTGTGCTTTCCACGGCTGTGCTCTCAACAGCTGTGTTCTCGACGACAAGGAGTGCTCATGACACCCGCGGTACTGATGCTGGAGGACGGCCGGACCTTCCGGGGTGAGGCCTACGGGGCGGTCGGCGAGACGGTCGGCGAGATCGTCTTCACCACCGCGATGACCGGCTACCAGGAGACGCTCACCGACCCGTCGTACCACCGCCAGATCGTGGTGATGACGGCCCCGCACATCGGCAACACCGGGGTGAACGACGACGACCCGGAGTCGAAGCAGATCTGGGTGGCCGGCTACGTGGTGCGCGACCCGTCCCGCGTGGCGTCGAGCTGGCGGGCCCAGCGTCGCCTGGACGACGACCTGGTCGCCGCGGGCGTCGTGGGGATCAGCGGGATCGACACCCGGGCGCTCACCCGCCACCTGCGCGACCGCGGGGTGATGCGGGCCGGGATCTTCTCCGGCGCGGCGCTGGACGACCGCGCCGACGCCGACCGGCTGGCCCAGGTCCAGGCCGCGCCCGCTATGCAGGGAGCCCACCTGGCCGCGGCGGTGTCCACGACCGAGCCGTACGTGGTCGCGGCCCGGGGTCCCGACGGTGCCCCGCTCGACCGGCCGCTGTTCCGGGTGGTGGCGCTCGACCTGGGCATCAAGTCCATGACCCCGTACCGGATGGCCGAACGCGGTATCGAGGTCCACGTGCTGCCCGCCACCTCCACCCTCGACGACCTGCTGGCCGTCGCGCCCGACGGGGTGTTCTTCTCCAACGGTCCGGGCGACCCGGGGGCGGCCAGGCACGAGATCGCGCTGCTGCGGTCCGTGCTGGACCGCAAGGTCCCCTTCTTCGGGATCTGCTTCGGCAACCAGCTGTTCGGCCGGGCCCTGGGCTTCGAGACGTACAAGCTGGTCTACGGCCACCGCGGGACGAACCAACCGGTGCTGGACCGGGCCACCGGCAAGGTCGAGATCACCACGCACAACCACGGGTTCGCCGTGGATGCGCCGCTGGAGGGCGAGACCGTCGCTCCCCACGACGGCGGACGCTACGGCCGGGTCAAGGTCAGCCACGTCAACCTCAACGACAACGTCGTCGAGGGCCTGGAGGCCCTGGACCTGCCGGCCTTCACCGTCCAGTACCACCCCGAGGCTGCCGCGGGCCCCCGTGACGCCTCCTACCTGTTCGACCGGTTCTGCGACCTGATGCGGACCCACTCCCCGAACGCCGGTCCCGACAGCACCGGCCCAGACAGCACCAGTTCAGACAGCACCGGTTCAGACGAGGAGCACGCAGCCTGATGCCACGACGTACCGATATCAACTCTGTCCTGGTCATCGGGTCCGGTCCGATCGTCATCGGACAGGCCTGCGAGTTCGACTACTCCGGCACCCAGGCCTGCCGGGTGCTCAAGGCCGAGGGCATGCGTGTCGTCCTGGTCAACTCCAACCCGGCGACGATCATGACCGACCCGGACTTCGCCGACGCCACCTACGTCGAGCCGATCAACCTCGAGGTGCTGACCTCGGTGATCGACAAGGAACGCCCCGACGCGATCCTGCCGACCCTGGGCGGCCAGACCGGGCTCAACGCGGCCGTCGCGCTGCACGAGGCCGGGGTGCTAGAACGCTACGGTGTCGAGCTCATCGGCGCGGACGTCGACGCGATCCGCAAGGGGGAGGACCGCGAGCAGTTCCGCGAGGTCGTCACCCGCTGCGGCGGCGAGAACGCCCGGTCGGCCATCGCCCACACCCTCGACGAGTGCTTCGCCGCGGCCGACGATCTTGGCTACCCGCTGGTGGTCAGGCCGTCGTTCACCATGGGCGGGCTCGGCTCGGGCATCGCCTATACCCCTGACGACCTGCGGGAGATCGCCGGTGCCGGGCTGCACTACTCGCCGGTGACGGAGGTGCTGCTCGAAGAGTCGATCCTGGGCTGGAAAGAGATCGAGCTGGAGCTGATGCGCGACAGGAACGACAACGTCGTCGTGGTCTGCTCGATCGAGAACGTGGACCCGGTCGGGGTGCACACCGGCGACTCGGTGACGATCGCCCCGGCCCTGACCCTGACCGACCGGGAGTACCACCGGCTGCGGGACCTGGGCATCGCGATCATCCGTGAGGTCGGGGTCGAGACGGGCGGCTGCAATATCCAGTTCGCGGTCCACCCGGCCAACGGCCGCATCATCGTCATCGAGATGAACCCCCGGGTGTCGCGCTCGTCGGCGCTGGCCTCCAAGGCCACGGGGTTCCCCATCGCCAAGATCGCCGCCCGCGTCGCCATCGGCTACACCCTGGACGAGATCACCAACGACATCACCGGCACCACCCCGGCGTCGTTCGAGCCGACCGTGGACTACATCGTGGTCAAGGTGCCCCGGTTCGCGTTCGAGAAGTTCCCCTCGGCCGACCCGACCCTGACCACCACCATGAAGTCCGTCGGCGAGGCCATGTCGCTGGGCCGGAACTTCACCGAGGCGCTGGGCAAGGCGCTGCGCTCCATCGACAAGAAAGGCACCAGCTTCCACTGGGACGGCGAACCGCCCACCGGCGCGCAGCTGGACGCTCTGGTCGAGTCGCTGCGGGTGCCTACCGAGCACCGGTTCGTCGACCTGCAGCAGGCGCTGCGGGCGGGCGCGTCGGTCGAGCGGGTGTTCGACGCGACCTGGATCGACCCGTGGTTCCTCGACCAGGTCCAGCTGGTCAACGAGGTGGCCGAGGCCACCCGTACCGCACCGCGGCTCACCGCCGAGGTGCTGGTCCGGGCCAAGAAGCACGGGCTGTCCGATGTGCAGATCGCCTCGCTGCGGGGCGTCAGCGAGGACACGGTGCGGGCCTACCGCTGGGCGCTGGACGTGCGGCCGGTCTACAAGACGGTCGACACCTGCGCCGCGGAGTTCGCCGCCCGCACCCCGTACCACTACTCGGCCTACGACGAGGAGACGGAGATCGCCCCGCGGGAACGTCCCGCCGTCATCATCCTCGGGTCAGGTCCGAACCGGATCGGGCAGGGCATCGAGTTCGACTACTCATGTGTGCACGCCGCGCTGGCCCTGCGCACGGAGTACGAGACCGTCATGGTCAACTGCAACCCCGAGACGGTGTCCACCGACTACGACACCTCGGACCGGCTGTACTTCGAGCCGCTGACCTTCGAGGACGTACTCGAGGTCTACGAGGCCGAGCTGGCCGCCGGACCGGTGGCCGGGCTGATCGTCACCCTCGGCGGGCAGACGCCGCTGTCGCTGGCCCAGCGG
Organism: Micrococcales bacterium; assembly: GCA_009777345.1. Classification (GTDB taxonomy): domain Bacteria; phylum Actinomycetota; class Actinomycetes; order Actinomycetales; family Cellulomonadaceae; genus Cellulomonas. Next base: position 86,691 of record WRMB01000006.1, read on the forward strand.
TTGGCCGACGCGGGCCTGCCCATCTGGGGCACACCCCCGGAGGCGATCGACGCCGCCGAGGACCGGGGCCGGTTCGGCGCGGTGCTCGAGGCGGCGGGGCTGCCCGCCCCGGCCTACGGCACCGCGACCACGCTGGCCGCCGCCCGCCAGACCGCACACCGCATCGGCTTCCCGGTACTGGTGCGACCCAGCTATGTGCTGGGCGGACGTGGCATGGAGATCGTCTACGACGACGCCGCCCTCACCGAGTACGTCGAGCGGGCCCTGGCCGCGGGTGACCCGGCCCGGGCCGGGTCGATGCCGCCGCTGCTGATCGACCGCTTCCTGGACGACGCGATCGAGATCGACGTCGACGCCCTCTACGACGGGACCGAGCTGTACCTGGGCGGGGTGATGGAGCATATCGAGGAAGCGGGGATCCACTCCGGCGACTCGGCCTGCGCCCTGCCTCCGGTGACGCTCTCGGCCAACGAGCTGGCCCGGATCAGGAGCAGCACCGAGGCCATCGCCCGGGGCGTCGGGGTGCGCGGGCTGCTGAACATCCAGTTCGCCCTGCTGTCGGACGTGCTGTACGTGCTGGAGGCCAACCCACGGGCCTCGCGCACGGCACCGTTCGTCTCCAAGGCCACCGGGGTGCCGCTGGCCAAGGCCGCGGCGCTGGTCATGGCCGGGCACACCATCGCCGACCTGCGGTCGTCGGGCGTCCTGCCGGTGGCCGACGCGGCGGTGCTCGACCTGGCAGCGCCGATCGCGGTCAAGGAGGCGGTACTGCCGTTCAAGCGGTTCCGCACCAAGCGCGGGCACCTGGTCGACACCCTGCTCGGCCCGGAGATGCGCTCCACCGGTGAGGTCATGGGCTTCGCCGCCGACTTCCCGACGGCCTTCGCCAAGTCCCAGGCCGGGGCGTTCGGCGGGCTGCCCACCTGCGGCACGGTGTTCGTCTCGGTGGCCGACCGGGACAAGCGGGCCGTGGTACTACCCGTGCGGCGGCTGTCCGAGCTGGGTTTCCGGGTGCTGGCCACCGAGGGCACGGCCGTGGTGCTGCACCGTTCGGGCGTCGGCTCGACCGTGGTGGCCAAGCACACCCAAGGCCGGGCGACCGGGGTGCAGACCATCGTCGACCTGATCATGGCCGGCCAGGTCGACATGGTCGTCAACACCCCGTCGGGGCAGGGCGCCCGGCTCGACGGCTACGAGATCCGGGCGGCCACCACCGCGGCGGACAAGGCGATCATCACCACGGTGCAAGAGCTCGACGCCGCGGTCCAGGCGATCGAGGCGGTCCGTGCCGGACCGTTCGAGGTGACCAGCCTGCAGGACCACGCCGCGGCCGCCCAGGCCCGACAGGCCGGGACCGCCCTGTGACCGGTTTCGGGGACCGTCTGGCCGCGGCCATGGACCGTCACGGTCCGCTGGCCGTCGGCATCGACCCGCACCCGGCGCTGCTGCGCGCCTGGGGGCTGACCGATGACGGGGTGGGTCTACGGGCCTTCGCCCTGGGCGTCGTGGACGCCCTCGGGGGTCGCGTGGCCGCCCTCAAGCCCCAGTCGGCACTGTTCGAACGGCACGGCGCGGCCGGGGTCGGGGTGCTCGAAGAGGTGATCTTCGCGGCCCGCCGGTCCGAGACGCTGGTCATCGTGGACGCCAAACGGGGTGATGTCGGCTCGACCATGGCCGGATACGCCGACGCCTACCTGCGGGACGGTTCGCCGCTCGCCGGTGACGCGGTGACGCTGTCGCCGTACCTGGGTTTCGGCTCCTTGCTGCCCGCCGTCGACGCGGCCGTGGCCAGCGGTCGGGGGGTGTTCGTCCTGGCGCTGACGTCGAACCCGGAAGGGGTCGGCGTGCAGCACGCCGCGGACGGTGACGGGACGCCCGTGGCCGTCGCGGTCGCTCGGGCGGCGGCGCAGGTCAACGCGGAGAACCTGGGGGAGTCGGGGCTGGGTCCGGTGGGGCTGGTCGTGGGTGCCACGGTGGGTGGTGCACCGGCCCGGCTGGGCCTGGACCTGGCCGCTGTGCACGGTCCGCTGCTGGCCCCCGGGGTGGGTGCTCAGGGGGCTGGCGCGGTCGAGCTGGCGCAGGTGTTCGGGACCGCGCGACGGGCCGTCCTGGCCTCGGCGTCCCGCAGCGTGCTGGCCGCCGGACCGGACCCCCAGGCCCTGGCCGATGCGACCGCGCAGGCCGCCGCGCAGGCCCGTGCGGCGCTTCGCCCGTGACACCCCGTGGGCGCACACGTTGCCGACACGCCTGGTGATGATAGGTTCGAAGCACTGAACCGCCCTGAGAGGCGTGAGTCCAATCCCGACGTTCACGAGAAGGTGACCCGCGTGGCTCTTCCCCATCTGACTCCCGAACAACGTGCCGAAGCCCTTCAGAAGGCCGCCGCTGCCCGCCAGAAGCGGGCCGAGGTGAAGAACCGGCTCAAGTACTCCCAAGGCAAGCTCTCCGAGGTGATCGAGCAGGGCAAGCAGGACGAGACCATCGGCAAGCTGAAGGTCGTCTCCCTGCTGGAGTCCCTGCCTGGTGTCGGCAAGGTCAAGGCCAAGAAGGTCATGGCTGATATCGGCATCTCTGAGACCCGCCGGGTGCGCGGCCTCGGTCCGCACCAGGTGAAGGCCCTCGTCGACCTGTACGGGTGAGTACGACGCAGGCGGGGGGGGGGGGGGGGCGGCCCCCCCCCCCCCCCCCCCCCCCCCCCCCCCGCCCCGGGGCCGCCCGCCCCGGGCGGGGGGGGCGGCGCCGCGCCGCGC